>NZ_JBDWLR010000077.1:0-100100 GCF_039973035.1 Sedimentitalea sp. | reverse complement strand
GGCGATGTGTGACCCGTCCAAGCCATAATCTCGCGCTCCGACGCCCCGGCCTTCGCCAACCGTGTGGCGCAAGCGTTTCGCAACCCGTGGGACGTGCAGTCGGGCAGCTTGGCGGCGTTGCACCATTTGCGCATGGCGTTGGCATGAATCTCAGGTTATCGAGATACACGATATTGTAAGTCAGCGAGAACTTGGTTCCGGCGTTTCCGCGATTTCCATGGAGGGGACGCGTCGCGCGTTTGATGGGCTTTCCTAGCGCGACTCGGGAATGTCAGCCTATTGCGGGAAAATCGTTTTCCAGTCGGACTTCATGTCGATCAGAAGCCAGTTGTTTTCTTTGGCCGCGTCGAGACCCTTGTCGAGTTTTCCGAAATGCGAGTCCCTGTCATAGGCATACTCGCGAACGCCATCGGTGTGATGCACGAAGGCGCCAAGGCGCGGCCCATCGGCGCCGATGGTTGTGTACTGCAACATCTCGAAATCGCCATCGGAATTGCCGAAGGCAGCGAGCGGACGCCGACCGATGTGGGAATTGATGCCCACTGGTTTGCCGGCCTTGTCGTCAATGAAATCGATCTTTTCGGTGCGCATCAGGGCCGGTTTGCCCTCGATCATCTTGAACTCAGTTGTGATTGAGGAGCCAACGACCTGCTGGGGAGGGATGTCGTAGATCTGCTCGGTCCAGGGGCGCATGAACTCGATGCCGCCGCCGGATACGACAAAGGTCTCGAAATCGTTGTCCTGCAGGTAGTCGATCAGTTCCAGCATCGGTTGGTAGACCAGTTCGGTATAAGGCCTGTCGAATCTTGGGTGCTTCGCGGTTGCCAGCCATTGCGTGGTGATCTGTTCAAACTCTTCGGTGCTCATGCCCGAATGGGTTGCCGCGACGATCTCAAGCAGTCCCTTTTCGCCAGACTCGCCAAGCGTCTTCATGTCGCCCTCAAGGACAGCCTGAAACGGCTGAGTGTTTTTCCACTCGGGATGGCTGTCGGCCATGGCCTTCACCCGGTCGAAGGCAAAGGCGAGCTGGGTGTACATCGGTTGCTCGACCCAGAGTGTTCCGTCGTTGTCGAAGGTGGCGATGCGCGCATCTTCTTCGACGTAGGTCTCGCTGCCCTCGGACGTTACGCTCTCGACGAAGGTGATGATCGCCGTCTTGGTGTTGCCGTCGTTCCAAGAGGGCAGCGGATCGTCATCAGCCAGTGCGGGAAGGGCCAGGGCAAGAGCAACGGCAAGGCCGGGGACAAGAGGTTTCATATGGTTATCGCCTTTGGGCTTTTGGTCAGTTAGCGGACAGGAAAGGGCGGACCCCGTGGGATCCGCCGAGTTGATGTTTGGTTTCAGTTGCCGGTTGGCATGCCGATGCTGACACCATCCTTTGCCAGTTCATCGCGAACGTGCTTGAACCGCTGGTACGCGCTCAGCGTGACAGGACCGGTATAGGTCTCGCTTTGCAGTTTACGCGGCGGATAATCGACATAGGTCTTCATGATTTTCTGCATCGATTCATTCGCCGGGACCATGGCCCAGGTGCTTTCGGTGAAGGTGGTCATAAAGATGTCGTAGCGTTCTTGCGGATCGGCCAGCAGGTCAAAAACCTGAGGTACGGTTGCAACGTATTTCTCGGCGCCTTTCCATCCAAGGTTGGTGTCGACCGAAAGGCCACCGGTGGCCGCGCCATTGTCGCCGCGCAAATTGAACACGTATTTGAAGTTGCCAACACGGACGGCACCCGGAGTAAGCTCGTTCTCGGTGAAGTAGAACCATTCGTTGCGGTCCGATTTGCCTTTGCCCGTCCAGACGGGGGTCATGTCGTGACTGTCAAAGGTCATCGGCTCACCCGCGCGATCTTTCTCGGGAAGATCCTGACCAGCCAGCGCCGCAAAGGTCGCCATGAGGTCGAGGCCGCCAAGGATATCGTCACTCTTGGAGCCTGGTGCTACGTTACCGGGCCAGCGGACCATTGACGGAACGCGGCTGCCGCCTTCGCGGTCGGTGCCCTTGGTGCTGCGGAACGGTGTGTAACCGGAATCTGGGTAGACATCCTGCCACGCGCCGTTGTCGACGGTGTAGAAGACAACGGTGTTGTCCTTGAAGCCAAGCTCGTCGAGCTTGTTCACGACATTGCCGACGCGAGTATCGAGCTCAACCACCGCATCTGCATAATCGGACTTGGAGATGGATTTGCCCTCAAAATCCGGGTGCGGTAGGTTTGGCTGGTGGTTCTTCATGAAGTTGACGTTGATGAAGAACGGTGTGTCGGGGTCTTTGGCAGCATCTTCGAGGAACTCAAACGCGGCCTTTTCGACATAGGCATCAAGATATTTGATCCCGACCTTGCCCTCTTCGGGCGTGTCGGCGTCTCCGATCACCTTGAAGTCTTCTTTTGCTTCCTCACCGGCGTTGCCAGACAGCGATCCCTTGGTGATCTTGGCAAACTCGGCGCGCAACTCGTCGCTCATGTTCTTGTGCCAGGCCGGATCGGGATAGGTGTAGGCATTCAGGTGATAGAGAAACGCGTTCTTCATCACGTCGTAACCCTGGGCATTGGGCAGCGCATAGTCTGACTCTCCCAAATGCCACTTGCCGGTGAAATAGGTTTTGTAACCCGCTTCTTTGAGCACCGAAGCGATCGTCCATTCCGCCTCGGGCAAACCGCCGCCCTGACCCTGAAAGGCCACGGTGGTCATGCCAGAGCGGTTGGGGTTACGTCCGGTCTGAATTGCGGCGCGGCCAGGGGTGCACGAGGGTTGACCGTAAAAGTTGGTGAAAAACATGCCTTCGGACGCCAGCTTGTCGAAATGTGGTGTCTGCATGCCGCGTGCTTCGCCACCGAGATATGGCCCAAGGTCGCCCCAACCCGTGTCGTCCGAGACGATCAGCAGGATGTTGGGCTTTGCCTCGTCCTGCGCCCGGGCTTCGAAAGCCCCGAGGCTGCAAATCGTAGCAGCAACGCCGAACGCCAGCGCCCTTCCTGCCCCGATTGGTCCGTTTCCGGTGTGTTTCATCTGTATATCTCCTAGATGTGTCTGGTGTCGATTCCCCGTCAAAGCGGAGAAAATCAGGTGTTCAGACCCTGTTCGATCTCTGCCTCGAGTTCACAAACGAGTCTTTCGTAATCTGCGATTCTGTTCGAATCTGCAGGGTCTACCCCGCGCCATCGATCAAGCGCGGTCCACGCTTCCTCGTAGTCGGAAAGGATCTGGGAAAAGTTCGGGTTAAGGGCGCAGCGCTTTTGAAGTTCAAGCATGTGATCCGGCCAGCGCTTTGCGAAGATCGACCAGGATTGCATGTTGATCTCCCACTGAAGTTGCCGCTCCTTGGCCTTGGCGCATCTCAAATCGTGTGTGGTGAAGAGCCTGCTAAAACCATAGGCGTTTAGCCGCGCGTGGGGGAGTGACGAACATGTTCGTACCCCCTGTTTTCATGGCCCAACCCGTGCCGTTTTGCTGTTTCAACCAGAGGCTGGATCGATATATAAGCCCGTTAGAAAAGGCTGAAACTTGAACGCCAATCGGCGTGAGGCAAACACCGCAAAAGATGGAAAACCCAGTCGATACACCGAATCATCAAGCGGGTGCGAACCCCTCGCATGATGAGATCCGACTGGAGCTGAAGCGGATTCTTTCGCATCCCAACTTTGGTGGGAGCGAGAGGCGGCGTGACTTTCTTCGGTTCGTCGTTGAAGAGGCTCTGGCCGGTCGCGCTCGGGCTCTCAAGGGGTTCACCATCGCGCTCGCTGTTTTTGGGCGCGACGAAAGCTTTGACTCCAAGACCGATCCGGTTGTTCGGTTGGAAGCGCGACGCCTGCGGCAGGATCTCGATAGCTATTACGTCGGACCGGGTGCTGCGGACCCGGTTCGCATAAACATCCCAAAAGGGGGGTACGGACCCCACTTTGAGGCCCGAAACCCAGTTCCGGAACCGGACGTCGATGATGGTGCGGACCTAGATCCAACTCCCCCACCAGCGGGCGTGTCCGAAAGGCGACCGATTCTGACGATTGTCGCCGTTGGTTTCGTCGTTTTAATCGCCGCCCTTGGCGGGGTCTGGTTGGGGTCGCGCGACGATAATGGCGCGCTGACGACATCTGAGACAGACAGTCTTCCACGGGTCGCAATTCTGCCGTTCGAAGCGCTCGACGATTCCCAAACCACGCGGACACTGACTTTGGGGCTGAGTTCAGAGCTTATTCTGAACCTTCGGGGCTTTGACAACCTGCGCCTGTTCGCGCCTTTCGCGGCCCGGGACCTCAAAGATAAGCTGGCGTTTTATAGCAACGACGGGATACCGACCTACGTCGTGCACGGTGCCGTACACACCGAAAGCGATCAGGTTTCGGCCAGCGTGCAACTTTTGTCGGGGGACACAGACGAGTTGGTCTGGGGCGCCTCTTATGATTTGGAACTCGCGCCAGATGCGATTATGGCCCTGCGCGATACCGTATCGGCCGAAATCGCGGCAGTCATTGGGCAGCCCTATGGACCGCTGACCAACGACATCAGGGCACGCGGCGGTGCGCACCCGGCGAGCCTTGATAGTTACCTGTGCGTGCTGCAGGCCTATGCATATCGACGAAGTTTCGCGGAGGCCGAGTTCGACTCTGTGCGACATTGTCTTGAGGCATCTGTAACGCAAAACCCAGAATATGCCGACGCATGGGCCATGCTCGGATGGCTTCATCTTGACGCGGTACGCCACGGGTTCGTCTCATCAGAGCAGATCGAAGCCGAGAGCAAAGCGGCACTGGATGCGGCAGAGCACGCCCACGCTCTTGCGCCAGAAAACACCTTGGCGTTGAAGGCGCTGTCCTCGATCCATCACTATGCCGGGAATTACGAAGATGCGGAGCGGTTTGGCCGAATGGCGCTTGATCTGAACCCGCATGATCCGGACACGCTCGCACAGGTTGGCTGGCGCTTGTCGGCACGGGGAAACTATGACGAGGGCGGCCCCCTCATGGAGCGGGCGATCCAACGCACAGTCGATCCGCCAGGTTGGTATTATCATCTCCCATCGCTCCAGAGTTTTATGCAGGGTGACTACGAACGCGCGCTCAATGAGGCAGAAATCGCGGCAGCGAAGGGAACCGAATTCGCTTGGTTTCTCGTTGCGATCAACGCGGCGGCGTTGGGGCAAACGGATAAGGCTGCGATGGCGTTGGAAGCGCTCGCAACCCGCCCGAGGATTGCCATGGATCCGGAAGGCTTTATGAGGCGACACGGAGCGAGTGATGCGATTATCTCGAAAACGATGAGTGAATATCGTGAAGCACAGGATCTTGTTTCTGGTCGCAATAGTCCGGGCGCGACCATCAATCACTGAACCACCAAGCGTTCCAAATTTCGTTTATTCCGAAGGCAAAGCTCGGACCCGCCGCATCAATACTGCGCGCCTGATCGCGGGCACTTTAACGCGTTGACGGTTCAGATGCCGGACAGACCTGCGTTTGTATTCAGCAGGTATTGCGAGAAGATCGGCGTGCTGGCCGCACCGATGCCACGGGCGTTGCGGCCGATGCTTCCGGCTTCGATCGTCGGCTCGATCAATCCGCGCTTGTCCTGATTGACCAGGTATCGCCGGGTTCTTTCCGCCAGTTCGTCACGAACGTAAGGCGGGAAAGCACCATCTATCAGAACAGCCTGAAAATCGATGACCGAGCAGATCGACAGCGACGCCTTGGCCAGTTCTTGCGCTGTCTGCCCGATCCACGGCTCGACATAGCGATCAAGACCGCTCCAATCCTGAGGGTACTGCCATATCACCGAGGGATCGATGCCAACCTCGACCAACCGCGCCTCGAGCAGATGCAGCGAGGCGACGTCGATCAGCATCTGCGCCTCGCCCAGCGGGCCAGTGCTGCGCATGGAGCCCAGGGCACCGGCATTGCCCATATTGCCCTGTAGCACCGTGCCGTTCAGGACGACGCCGCCGCCGATGTAAGAGCCGATGAAGAAATAGGCATAGTCGCGGAACTGGTTGCCGCGCCCGTAAAGCTGTTCGGCGTGGCAGGCGGCAGTAGATTCGTTGACCACATAGACAGGAAGATCACAGAATGCGCCGACCTCGGCTTCGAAATCTATATCTTTCCACGATCGGAACTTTTCGGCTTCTATTTGGACGAGGTCATGCCATTTCCAAAGTTCGAAAGGTGTGCCGATGCCGATGCCGCAGACACGGTCCTGCAGAGCGGCGGGTATGTGCCCCAGAAGCTGGTCGATGCCGTCGCGCAACAGGCCAAACACGGCTTCAGGCATTGGATAATCATAGGTTTCATGGATCTGGGCGCGTACCGCGCCGGTCAGATCAAGCAGCAGCAGATCCGCGCTCCTTCGCCCAATCTTCAGACCGATGGAAAACACCCCGTCGGGATTCAGCTCCAGCGGGATCGAAGGCTTGCCGATCTTCCCCCGGACAGGTTCGCCGCGGCGCACCAGCTCTTCGGTCTCCAGCTTGCGCAAGATCGTGGACACCGTCGGTTTTGAGAGCCCGGTGCGTCGCGCGAGGTCCGCCGCAGGCACGGCGCGGTCGAACTGCAAGATCGACAGGATCAGCCGTTCGTTATGATTTCGCAGGCCGCTTTGGTTCACGCCCGCGCTTGTCTCGTTTCTGATTACGCCGTCCATGGTCCTGACCATAGAATCCTCCAACATGAAAGGAAATGTACCGCAGAACATTTAGTAAGTAAAGTTTACAAACAAATTGACAGGCGGGGTGGAATCAGTGTTTGTACAGCCTGACTGCAGAGGAAGCCTTTGCAGAACTTGTGCGGGAGGGAGCCCGCAAAAGCACACTGGAATTGATATCCTGGGAGGATACCATGAAGAAACTTATGACCATTTCCGCTTTGGTCCTGACCGCTTCAGCAGGAGCGGTGCTTGCCGAATCCCATTCGATCAGCGCGTGCCTGATCACCAAGACAGACACCAACCCGTTCTTCGTCAAAATGAAAGAAGGCGCGACGGCGGCGGCTGAGGAAAAAGGCATAGAACTGTCGAGCTTTGCCGGGAAATATGATGGCGATGTTGAAACCCAGGTCGCCGCTGTCGAAACCTGCATCGCATCGGGAGCAAAGGGCATTCTGATCACGCCGACCGACAGCCGCGCGCTGGTGCCTGCCATCAGCCAGGCGCGCGAAAACGGCGCTGTGGTCATCGCGCTCGACACCCAGTTCGAGCCCGCGGATGCCGCCGACGCGACCTTTGCCACCGACAACTTCAAGGCCGGTGAATTGATTGGCGAATGGGCCCGCGGCAAGATGGGTGACGATGCCGAAAACGCCAAGATCGCCTTGCTCGATTTGAACGCATCGGAAGTTTCGGTCGACTATCAGCGCAACAACGGCTTTCTTCAGGGCTTTGGCATCGACATCGGCGATCCGACCGACATCGGAGACGAAGACGATCCGCGCATCGTCGGCAACGACGTGACTGACGGCTCGTCCGACGGTGGCCGGACTGCGATGGAGAACCTGCTGCAGGTGGATCAAGACATCAACCTTGTCTACACGATCAACGAACCTGCTGCGGCCGGTGCTTATGAAGCGCTGAAATCCTTCGGCAAAGAAGAGGGCGTGATCATCGTCTCCGTCGACGGCGGTTGCCCCGGCGTGCGCGACGTGGCCGACGGCGTGATCGGTGCGACCTCAATGCAGTTCCCGTTGTTGATGGCGTCCAAGGGCATCGAAGCAATCGTGAGCTTTGCCGAAACGGGCGAAAAACCGCAAAACAGCGAAGGGTTGGACTTTACCAACACCGGCGTTGAGCTGGTGACGGACGATCCGGTCGAGGGCATCACGTCGATCACCTCCGAGGAAGCTATGGAAAAGTGCTGGGGTTGATCCCGGCTTGACCATCCGGCGGGGCGTTTGCATGCCCCGCTACCCCCTAGCTCCCCATTGCAAATTTTGACCGAATCGCACGCCGCAACTATGCTTGTCGGCACAGGAGAGACTTATGTCTGAACCAAACACACCCCCGAAGAAAGGCCAGGATTTCGAACAGGTCCTGGACGGTAGCGCCAGCGAGGTCGCCGCCTTTGATGTACAGCACAATACGATGCTGAAACGCATTCAGCATCTGCTTCACAACAACCCCACGCTCGTTCCGGTGATCGTTCTGCTCATCAGCTTGATCGCCTTTGGGCTGGTTGCGGGCGGAAAGTTCTTCTCGGCCTTCAACCTTAGCCTGATCCTGCAGCAGGTATCGATCATCGGCATCCTTGCCGCCGCGCAGTCGCTCATCATCCTGACCGCCGGCATTGACCTTTCGGTCGCCGCAATCATGGTGCTCATGTCCGTGGTTATGGGCAATCTGGCGGTGTTTGCCGGTGTGCCGTCGTTCTTTGCGATCATCATCGGCCTCTTCGGCGGTGTCGGCGCCGGCCTGATGAATGGCTGGTTCATCACCCGGATCAAGCTACCACCCTTCATCACTACGCTGGGCACATGGTCGATCTTTTACGCACTGCTGCTTTGGCTTTCGGGCGCGCAATCCATCCGCGGCCAGGACATTGACGCCGAAGCACCGTTCCTGAAGTTCTTTGGCGCCTCGTTTGACATCGCAGGCGCAAGGATCACGCTCAGCTCGGTGCTGATGATCGTGGTCTTTGTCGCGCTCTGGTACATGCTGAACAAGACCGCATGGGGTCGGCACGTCTATGCGATCGGCGACGACAAAGAAGCCGCTGACCTTTCGGGTATCCGCACCGACCGCACGCTTTTGTCGGTCTACGGGCTCTCGGGCTTTATCTGCGCACTGGCGGGCTGGGCCTCCATCGGCCGGGTCGGGTCAATCTCGCCACAGTCGTTCTATGAGGGCAACCTAGATTCGATCACCGCTGTCGTCATCGGGGGCATCTCCCTTTTTGGTGGACGTGGCTCAATCCTCGGTGCTCTCTTTGGCGCGCTCATCGTAGGGGTCTTCCGCTCGGGTCTGCGTCTGTCGGGCGTTGACGTGCTCTGGCAGGTGTTTGCCATCGGTTGGCTCATCATCATCGCAGTCGCTATCGACCAATGGATCAGAAGGGTTTCGGCATAATGGAACAGCCAGTTGTACAAGCCCGCGGTATCGTGAAGCGCTATGGCCACGTCACCGCGATCGACCACTCCGACTTTGAGCTCCGCCCTGGCGAGGTTCTGGCAGTCATCGGCGACAACGGCGCTGGCAAATCCTCGATCGTCAAGGCGATCTGCGGTGCCACCATCCCCGACGAAGGCGAAATCCTGATCGAGGGCAAGCCTGTCCACTTCACCTCGCCCATCGAGGCGCGCGACATGGGGATCGAGATTGTCTATCAGAACCTCGCCCTGTCTCCGGCGCTGTCGATTTCCGACAACATGTTCACCGGTCGCGAGATTCGCAAGGAAGGCTGGCAGGGCAAGTACCTGCGCATGCTCGACAATGCGGCGATGGAGAAGTTCGCCCGCGACAAGCTGACCGAACTGGGGCTGATGACGGTGCAGTCGATCAAGCAGCCGGTCGAAACGCTCTCGGGCGGTCAGCGCCAGGGCGTCGCAGTAGCGCGTGCGGCGGCCTTTGCCACCAAGTTCATTATCATGGATGAACCGACGGCGGCCTTGGGAGTCAAGGAAAGCCGCAAGGTGCTGGAACTAATTCAGGATGTGCGGGCACGCGGCATTCCGATCATCCTGATCAGCCACAACATGCCGCATGTCTTCGAAGTGGCCGACCGCATCCACATCCACCGACTGGGCAAGCGGCTCTGCACCATCGACCCCAAGGACTATACCATGTCCGACGCGGTCGCCTTTATGACCGGCGCGAAACAACCGCCCGAGAAGGACGCCGCTTGAGGTTAAATCAAACGCGCTGCCGAGTTTTCCGGCGGCGCGATGCGGTACAGGAGCGGCCACGGGAGGTTTGGCCTGCGAAATCCTTAGGACTGCCTTCGCCTTGAGCTTCGCAGAACGGCGTTTTGCTCTCGTCATTTCGGGTAAGCCGCTAAAACTCAGGTGCTGATCTTAATGCCTGCGACCATCTCTTAGCGAGATGGGCAGCTAGGGCACCCTTGTTCGGATGTATCCGTGATAGATGGAGAATCGCTCATCTCGCCGAGAGCGGGTCGACACCGGGTTGGTGTCGACCGACATGTTCGGGTTGGTCTAGAGGCACCCGGCTAATGTTGTGGCAATGTTGCGGATGAGTTGCGGGTAGAGTGTCGAGCCGGGTTCAAGATCCACACCGATTGGGTCGATCACGGCGGTGTTTGCCTCGGTCCCGCCAAGGACGGTGGTCACAAGGCCTTGATTGAACTGAGGCTCGGCCAGCACGCAATCAATGCCTTCGTTCTGAACACGGTCCTGAATTTCCGCGATCCGCGCCGGGCTTGGGTCCGCTGCGTCACTGAGCGAGATGGCCCCTGACGCGGGGAAATCAAAATCCGTTTCAAAATACTGGAAGGCATCATGGAAGGTAATGAAGCTGCGATTTCGGACGGGTTCCAGGATTGTGTTTACTTCGGCAGTCAGTGCGGCCAACTCTTCACGCGCCGCTGCCGCATTGGCGAAATAGGTGCCCGCATTGTCGGGGTCTGCAGACGACAGTTCGGCCGCAATCAGGTTGAGCCAGACCGCCGCATTTGTAGGTGAGAGCCAGGCATGTGCGTCATGCGCACCATGGCCGTGATCGTGATGCGCGTGGTCTTCGTGATCGTCGTGGCCCTCGTGGTCGTGCTCCGCATGATCATGTTCACCTTCGTGATCGCCCTCGTCTTCGGCATGTTCGTGTCCGTGATCCTCGTGACCATGATCGTGTTCTTCGAACAAGGCTCCTTCACGCAATTCGAGAAAATTCGTGCCTTCTGCCTCTAGCAGAGTGAGGTGCCCGGCATTTCCAGCCAGCGTTTCAACCGCATCTTCCATCCACGGCGCGAGATCTGCACCCATCCAGACTACGATATCCGCGTTTTGCAGTGCCGCAGCTTCTGAGGGGCGCAGGCTGTATTCATGAGGCGACGCACCGGGGGGCAGGATCAGGTCTGGCGTACCGACCCCGTCCATGACACGGGCCACAAGCGAATGCACCGGCGCAATATCGGCAACCACGTTCGGCACGTCTGCCATGGTCGTTCCGGCCATCAGTGTGGCCACAACGGAGAGTGAAGCAAGCTTTCTGGACATTGGAACCTTCATGTGATTTTATAACATGACGAGCCGCATATATGATATGGAATAACATGACAAGCAAGGCTGATGGCATATCTGCTGAAACCGCATCTTTGATCGGGTTCGAAAAGCACGACCACGATGCGTGCGTCGCAGAAGGGCTGGCCGCCGTCGAAGCCCGTTGCGCCGCAGAAGGACTGCGCCTGACGCCTGTTCGCCGGAAGGTTCTAGAGTTCCTCTTGCAGGAACATCGCGCACTTGGCGCTTATGCGATCCTCGATCTCTTGCGGGACGAAGGGTTTGGTTCGCAGCCGCCCGTTGCCTATCGTGCTCTCGATTTTTTGGCGGAACATGGCTTTGTCCACAAGATCGAGCGCTTGAATGCATTCGTGGCCTGCTCTCATCCCGGAGAAACCCATTCACCGGCCTTCATGATTTGTCGCCTTTGCGATGCTGTCGCCGAAGCCCAGTCTATGCCGGCGAAAGGTGCGCTCGGCACTGCGGCGCGCGCCGCTGGATTTCATATCGAGAAGACGGTGGTGGAAGCGGAAGGGGTCTGCCCCTCCTGTGCGGACAAGGCCAACGCATGAGCCTGATTTCAGTGAAGAACCTCAGCGTCGCCTACGGCGCCCACACAGTGTTGCACAACGTGGCGCTGGTGCTTGAGCCGGGTGAGATCGTGACCATCGTAGGCCCTAACGGCTCCGGCAAGACTAGCCTTTTGCGGGCCATCATCGGCGCGAGCGAACCCACCAGCGGAACGATCACTCTGAAGCCCGGCCTGAAGATTGGATATGTGCCGCAAAAGCTTCATATCGACCCGACTCTGCCCATCACGGTTGAGCGCTTTATGCGGCTGACTGATCGGGTGCCACGCGAGGCTTGCCGGTCGGCACTGGAGGCTGCAGGCGTGCCAGATCTGCTGCATCGGCAAATGTCGCAGCTGTCCGGGGGACAGTTTCAACGGGTTCTGCTGGCGCGAGCCCTGATTAACCACCCGGACGTTCTGTTGCTGGATGAGGCAACGCAAGGGTTGGACCAACCCGGTTCGGCCGCGTTCTACCGACAGATCGAAGACGTTCGGCGCGACACCGGATGCGCCGTCTTGATGATCAGCCATGAGTTGCACGTGGTGATGAGCGCCTCTGACCGGGTGATTTGTCTGAACGGTCATGTGTGTTGCGAGGGGGCTCCGGCGGTGGTGGCCTCGGCGCCAGAATACCGGGCGCTGTTTGGGACAGGTACCGGGGGTGCCCTTGCGCTCTATCGACACGATCATGACCACGATCACGATCATCACCACGACCATAGCCACAAGGCGGCAGAGTAATGCTTGACGATTTCATGACCCGTGCCACGCTTGCCGGGGTTGGCGTGGCCTTTGCCGCCGCGCCTCTGGGGTGCTTTGTGGTTTGGCGGCGGATGGCCTATTTCGGGGACGCGACGGCGCATGCGGCCATCTTGGGGATCGCATTGGCGCTTGCGCTCCAGATTTCCGTCTTTGCGGGTGCTACGATTGTCGCTCTGATCATGGCCTTGGCGGTGACACATCTGGCCGGGCGCGGATATGCGATGGATACGTTGTTGGGGGTGCTTGCCCATTCCTCGCTCGCCTTTGGACTGGTTGCGGTTTCGTTCCTTTCGGGCGTTCGGATCGATCTTATGGCCTATCTGTTCGGCGACATTCTTGCCGTGTCGCGTACCGATTTGATGGTGATCTGGGCCGGAGCTGCCCTGGTGGTCGCGCTGATTGTCTGGCGATGGTCAGCTCTGCTGACGTCGACATTGAACGAAGAGTTGGCCTATGCGAGCGGGCTTGATCCGAAGCGCGAACAGCTGATCCTCACCCTGTCGCTGGCGATCACTGTTGCCGTTGCAATCAAGGTGGTCGGCGTGCTTCTCATCGCGGCGATGCTGATCATTCCCGCCGCCGCAGCCCGTGGCCTTGCCCGCACGCCCGAGGCGATGGCGGGGATCGCGGCGGCGATCGGAGCGATTTCTGCGGTCGCTGGTCTGCGAGGCGCCTATATTTTCGATACGCCTGCAGGGCCGTCCATCGTTTGTGTCGCGGCTCTTCTTTTTGCCGGGCTGAACCTCTTGGGCTGGCGCAGTCAAAACGGTGCCTGAGACGATCTGAGCTGACCGAAAGCTATCGCGCCAACATGCCCGCAAGCAAAGTCGCTTAGCGCTGCGCCAATACGAATTCCGCGCATCGGTCGCCCAACATCATTGCCGGGGCATTGGTGTTTCCGGCATTGATGTCCGGAACGGCCGACATGTCGCAAACACGCAGGGCATCAATGCCGCGCACCTTCATATAGGCATCAAGCACCGCGCCCGCATCTCCGTCCGCCCCCATGCGGGCGGTTCCGGCAGGGTGGTAATTGGTCTTCACGAACCGCTTGCAATGGGCCCTTAGGGCAGCATCGGATCGATCCGATGGATCGGGGATCGCGACCTTTGCGATGCGCTTTGCCAAGGGGCCGGCCGCCATGACGTCCAGAAAGAACCTTTGGCCATCAATCATGGCGGCCATATCGTCAGGATGCTTCAGCAGGTTTGGTGAGACCAGAGGCATCGCAGCCGGATCTGACGACGCTAATCGTACTTCTCCGCGCGATTTGGGTTTGACGACAACGGTGGTGATCGTGACACCGTAGTCATCCTGCAGCGCATCCAAGGCGTCTCTGTCGAGATACACAATCGGAACGCAGAATGCCTGAATAGTCGGCGGGGCATTGGGATCGGTGGGATTGACGAAAGCACCGGCTTCGACGCCAGCCGAGGTCACGGGACCAGAGCCGAAAACCTTGAACTGAAGGCCGTTTCGTAACATTCGCCAGCCTTCGCCCTGCTTGTAGTAGCCGTAGGGGCCATTTGCTATCGCGGTGATTGGAACTTCGGGGTGATCGATCAGGTTCTGGCCGACGCCGGGCAGATCGACCTCAACCGGTACGTCAAATTCGGCGAGGTGATCGGCTGGTCCGATACCTGACAGCATCAGTATCTTTGGAGTGACCAAAGCGCCCGCCGCAAGAATGACCTCGCCCGACACGCGGATTTCATGTGTGCCGGTGGCATCGCGATAGATCACGCCGCTTGCGCGGCCATCTTCGACCAGCACCTTTTCCACTTCGGATTGGAGCCTGACGACAAGATTGGGATTGTCTTCCTGTGGTGTGACAAAGGCATAGGCCGCCGAGCTTCGTTTTCCGTATCGGTTGGTAAACTGATAGAAGCCGGTGCCCCGCTGAACAGGCCCGTTAAAGTCGGGGTTATAGGGCTCGCCCAATGTTTGCACGGCCTGCACGAACCAACGCGAAAATTCGTCGATATGGCCCGGGTCCGACACTTGAACCGGCCCGTCCGAGCCATGCAGTTCATTCGCGAGGCGGTTGTTGCCTTCCATCCCGGTGAAATGTGGAAGCACGTCTTTCCAGCCCCAGCCGGGATTGTCGTTGTTGCCGCGCAGTATGTCCTGCCACGCGTCATAGTCAGCGGGCCGCCCGCGCATGTAGACCTGTGCATTTACCGACGAACCTCCGCCCAATACATGGCCTTGGGGGATCTCGTGTACCCGCCCGTCCAGATGCGTCTGAGGCGTCGTGCGATGATAACGCATGAATTTTGAGCCATTGATCATCTTGAAAATACCCGGAGGCATATCGAGCAACGGGTGGCGATTGGAATACCCCGCCTCAAGCAACAGCACGCGGGATGTTCCAGCGGCACTCAGCCTCGCGGCAGCAACGCAACCCGCCGAGCCGCCGCCGACAACGACATGATCAAATTCTTCCACGCTCATTCATCCAGTTCAAAGGTCACGCGCACATATTCCCAAGCTGCGTTGAGATGGTTTGTGAGCGCCTCGTCGGCGGCTTCGGGGTCGCGATCAATGATGGCGTCAAAAATGGATCTATGAGCGCGGTAATTGACCTGGTTGCGTTCGGGCGAGCGCAACATCTTTTCCCAGTGGGGTGCCAGCCAAGAGGTGTATCCCTGATGAACGGCAGGAAAGATCGGGTTCTTTGGCATCCGGTACAGGACGCCATGAAACTGTATGTCGGTCCGATAGAATTCATTGGAGTCAGGTATCGCCAACTCGTTCAGCCGCAACGCTTCTCTGAGCAGCTCGATCTCTGGCTTTTGCGCGGCTGTCGCCGCCTCTCTGACCAGCGCGCGTTCGATGAAAATGCGGCTCCGATAGAGATTTCGGACGCCACCGGAATCCGCAAGGAGATGGCGCACAACGTCGCCCGTGGCGTGCAGCACGGTTTCATAATCGGGTTTGCGCACGATAGGGCGGTATCGTGGCCTGCTCTCGACGAGACCACGATTGGAGAGCGCCGAAATCGCCTCACGGATAACGGTGCGGCTGGCGCCGAATTCCTCCATAAGGTCCCGCTCGGCAGGCAGCGGGTGCTTGTCGGGCAGCTCTCCGGATGCAATCCGCGCGGCAATCGCCGCGACGATGACATCGGCTGCGCGTGGGTGATTGTCTGAATCCATCTTCACGGCCTGCGCACCTTTCACGGCATTCGATAATTTGATCGGACCAAAGTCACGACCCAACGCCGTGATACACAAATCTTCGCTAAAGTTCAGCAGTGAAATTGCGGATTTGCAAGTTTTTTCACGAATGCGTTGACATATTATCTACCAAAGCAATAACTACTCCTAAGTTTGGTCATACCAAAATTAAAGGGAGATAGTTGATTCTCAGATTGCTGACAGGAAATCGCACTCTCAGTGGCGTGGCGGAATGCGCGGAATCGTTCAGCACGGTGTCGGACAGGGCGCGCTTCGGCAACGGAGGCGGGGGAGGGCTGTGATGGATGTCTTGGCAGGCTGACGATTTACGTGAACCGGGGGCAGGCCCCAAACAATCGCGCCAGAAAAAGCGGCGCACACCAGTGGAGGAAAAATTCATGAACCGTAAAGTATTGCTTATGGCGGCGACGGCATTGGGGCTTGGCGCGTCTTCGATTGTGTCCGCACAATCCCTGCCGCCTCTTGAGAAGAAAGATCGCTACACGGTTGGATTCTCGCAGATGGAATCAAACAACCCGTGGCGCATTGCGGAAACCAAGTCATTTCACGACACCGCCGAAGCGTGCAACTGGAACCTGATCGCCACCGATGCCGCGGGTTCGGCTGCGAAACAGGTTGCGGACGTGGACAGCATGATCGCGCAGGGCATCGATGTTCTCTTTCTGCCGCCACGCGAAGAAAAGCCGCTGATCCCTGCCGTCAAGAAAGCCCGAGCGGCGGGCATTCCGACGTTCCTTGTTGATCGTTCGGTTGATCCTGCCGCCGCCAAGCCGGGCGAGGATTTTGTCGCGTTCCTTGGATCGGACTTTATTGATCAGGGCCGCCGCGTCGCCGAATGGACCATCGAGAATTTCGACGGCGAAAAGGGCGTGATCGTACAGCTTGAGGGAACAACTGGTTCGTCGCCCGCCAATGACCGCAAGAAGGGGTTCGACGATGCGATTGCCGCCGATGATCGGTTTGAAATCGTCGCCTCCCAAACCGGCGATTTTGCCCGCGATCTTGGTCGTCAGGTCATGGAAACGCTGCTGCAGGCGCACCCGGACGTCAACATCGTTTATGCTCATAACGACGAAATGGCGATCGGTGCCATTCAGGCGCTCGAACTGGCCGGTCGCAAACCGGGTGAAGACGTGATGGTCGTATCCATCGACGGCACGCGGGATGCCTTGCAGGCCATCATCGACGGCAAAATGGGTGTTACCGTGGAAAGCTCGCCGTTCTTCGGGCCCCTCGCTTGCGAAGTGATGAACCGCTATGCCAACGGCGAAGAGATCGAGCATTGGGTGCAGGTTCAGGATCGCATTTTCACGCAGGACAATGCGGCTGATCACATCGACGAAGCGTATTGAGGCTTTGGTAATCCGGCGGGGGCGTGACGACGTGTTCGCGCCCCTTCCAGACCAGGCGTTCTCATGTCCAAGGGTCTCAATATGACAGAGCTTCTATCGATGACGGGGATCGACAAGGCGTTTGCAGCTGTCAGCGCCCTGTCGCAAGCGTCGCTGTCCGTTGCTCCGGGCGAAGTCCATGCGCTGATTGGACAAAACGGCGCTGGCAAATCGACACTGATCAAGATCCTAACCGGGGTTTATCGACGAGATGGCGGGATCGTTTTGTTCAACGGGGCGCAAAGCGAGATCTCCAACCCGCGCGAGGCGCAGGCTGCGGGGATCGCGACGATCTATCAGGAGCTTAATCTCGTCCCCCTCCGTTCGGTGACTGAAAACGTGGTTCTTGGGTACGAACCCAAAAGGTTTGGTATTCTCATCAACTGGAAAGAAGCGCATCGCCGCACGCGCAAAATTCTTGCGCGGTTCGGGATCAATATAGACGTGCGCGCGCCACTGGGCAGCTATTCGACCGCGATTCAGCAGCTAGTCGCGATTGCGCGCGCAGTATCGCTCGACGCGCGACTGGTGATTATGGATGAACCGACATCGTCGCTGGATTCGTCCGAAATCGAGGTCCTGTTCGGGGTCGTTCGCAGCCTGCGCGATGCCGGGGTTTCGGTTCTGTATGTCTCGCATTTCCTCGACGAGCTTTTCGAGATCTGTGACCGGGTCACGACCATGCGCGACGGGCGCACTGTCGATTGTCGCGACATTACCGGAACCACTAAGCTCGAACTGATTGCAGGCATGCTTGGGCGTGATGCAAAGGATATAGAGCAGGCCGGAATGACCGAATTCGGAGGCGGCGGCACAGGCAAAAAGGGCGAGATTCTTCTGACGGCAAAAGGTGTTTCGACCGGACCTCGGCTCACTGATTTTGACATGACGCTCCATCGTGGAGAGATTGTCGGCCTTGGCGGCCTGCTTGGCGCGGGACGGACCGAGGCGGCAAGAGCGATTTTTGGGGTCGATCGGCTGACCAGTGGGGCGATTTCGGTCAAGGGCAAAGGCGCCGGGCCGGATAATCCTGCTTCTGCAATCAACGCTGGTTTCGGTTACCTCACCGAGGATCGCAAAGCCGAAGGCATCATTCCAGACATGTCGGTGCGAGAAAATCTGACACTGGCTTTGTTGCCCAAGCTTACCAAGAACGGACAGATTGATTGTGCTCGCGAACGCGAATTGGTCACATCTTACATCAAGGCGCTTGGCATCAAGACCGCCAGCATGGAGCAACCCATTCGCGAACTGTCGGGTGGCAACCAGCAAAAGGTTCTGCTTGCCCGGTGGTTGGCGATTGAGCCCGATCTGTTGATCCTTGATGAGCCGACGCGCGGCGTGGATGTTGGGGCCAAGCGCGAGATTCAGGCCATCATCCGTGACAGCGTCGCAAAAGGGGTCGGGGTGGTTCTGATCAGTTCCGAATTCGAAGAGATCGTCGAAGGCGCGGACCGGATAATTGTCTTGAACGAAGGCCGCATCGTAACCGAACTGACCAACCCCGGCATCACCGAGGACGCACTTGTTCGCGCACTTGCCCATACCGAAGGGGCGGCGGCATGAGCACGCAGGACACAGAACTCCAACCCGTCAGAAAGCCGTTTGCGTTGGGGCGGTTCCTGCGTCGCAACGGTGGGATCGTCGCCCTTGTCGTGTTGCTGGCCTTCAATATCCTGGTGACACCGAACTTTCTGCAACTGCAGACACTGTTCGTGAACATCAGCCAGGTGGCGACGATTGCGATTGTCGCAATGGGGATGACGCTGGTCATTGCGACAGCAGGGATCGACCTGTCTGTCGGGGCGATCATGGCCTTGGCCGGGGCGCTTGCTCCCTTGATCTTCATGTCGGAATTCGGGCAGCGTTACCCGTCTCTGGGGATCGCCGCGGCGATTGTCGTGCCGCTCATTGCGGCGCTCGCATGCGGGCTGTTCAACGGCGTGATGATCGCGACGTTGAAGGTTCAGCCGATCATCGCCACCCTCATCCTGTTCATTTCCGGTCGCGGTATCGCGCAGGTTTTGACCAATGGAAACCTGCAAACATTCTCCAACCCCGCTTTCAGTTATCTCGGGACCGGCAAGATACTTGGGTTGCCGTTTCAGGGGTGGCTGGCCATTGCCATCGCCTGCATCCTTTATCTGGTCATGACCCGCACGACGTTCGGGCGTTATGTTCTGGCCATCGGAGGCAATGAACGCGCGGCGGAACTGTCAGGCGGTCCGGTCAAGCGCGTCAAGATCGGCGTCTATATGATTTGCGGTGTGCTTGCAGGTCTGGCCGGGCTGATTGTTGTTGCGATCAATTCGGCCTCGGATGCCGCCCGTAACGGTAACCTAATGGAGCTTGACGCAATCGCGGCGGCGGTTGTCGGCGGAGCGCTGCTGCAAGGTGGGCGGGCTCCGATTTTCGGCGCCATTCTCGGCGCGGTCATCATCCAGTTGGTCAAATACACGCTGCTTGCCAACGGTGTCGAAGATGAAGTCGCCCTTATCGCCAAGGCCATCATCATTCTGGCGGCTGTTTACGTCCAGCAATCGCGGAAGGAATAATCATGCTCGATGCGGACGCATTTGACCTGCGCCATTACATATCGCGCAATCCGCAATCCACCGCTGTCTGGATCGCGCTTGTCGGGCTGATCCTGTTCGGCGTCTTGCGCTATGACAACTTTGGAGGGGCTTACAACATCACGTCCTTCCTGAACTACAACTCGATGTTCATCGTGATTTCCGTGGGCATGTGCTTTGTCATCATGACCGGTGGAATTGACCTGTCCGTTGGCTCTGTCGCGGCGTTTACATCGGTCATCGCCGCCTATCTTTCGCCTTATGGGATCGAAGTCGCTTTGCCTGCGGCGGTTCTGGCGGGTGTCGGTTTTGGTGTGATCAACGCCATCAGTATCATTTTGCTACGCATCCCGCCGTTCATCGCAACGCTGGGTACCATGCTGGGCGCTAAAGGAGGCGCGCTGGTGATATCCGGTGCACAGACCATTGCGGTCGACTGGGGATCGAATTTCACCAAGATGGGGATGGAGAAGGCCCTGGATATTCTGCCGTGGTCCATTGTTGTCGTCGGCGTGGTCGTCATCGGCCTTTGGATCGTGCTGGAAAAAACGTCGATCGGGCGCACGGTTCTTGCGATTGGTGGCAGCGCCGACGCTTCGACCCTGATGGGGCTCAAGGTCAACCGCGCAACGGCTTTTGTCTATCTCATATCCGGCGGCTGCGCAGGCCTCGCCGGGGTCATTCTGGCGTCGGGATTTGGCGCGGGCCAACCGCTTGAAGGGATCGGGTGGGAGCTTTCGGCCATCGCATCGGTTGTCGTTGGCGGTACGTTGCTGACCGGCGGGCTTGGCTCGGTGCCGGCCACCGTGGCTGGTGCGCTTCTTCTGGGGTTGGTGTTCAATATCCTCAATTTCGAAAACGGACGCGGCACCATCAGCTTTAGTGCCTATTGGCAGATGGTGATCCGGGGCGGTTTTCTGTTTGTCGTTATCCTGTTTCAGGCCAAGGTAATGTCTGGACGCAGAACCCGGGAGCCCTCGTCATGAGCGTTATCAAATCCATCAAGACCCGCTTGTTTCATATCCCTCTGGCCGAAGTTCTGGTGGACGCCAAGCATGGGGATCATCACTTTTTTGAACTTGTCACGGCGACCGTTCAATTGGACGATGGCAGCGAGGGAACCGGGTACACCTATACCGGCGGCAAGGGTGGCCATGCCATCAAGGCGATGCTCGATCATGATCTGGTGCCATTCCTCACCGGACAACAGGCCGACGATGTCGAGGCGCTCTATGATGCGATGCAGTGGCACGTGCACTATGTGGCGCGCGGCGGCATTGCGTCTTTTGCGATCTCGGCGGTTGATATCGCGCTATGGGATCTGCGCGGTAAACGCACGGATCAGCCGTTGTGGCAAATGGCGGGCGGAAATGGTCAAACCTGCAACGCCTATTGCGGCGGCATCGATCTGGGCTTTGATCTGCCAAAGCTGCTCGCCTCGGTGCAGGGATACCTTGACCGTGGCTTTAACGGGGTAAAGATCAAGATCGGGCAACCCACGCTTGCCGAAGACCTCGCCCGCATCGGCGCCGTTCGTGATTTGATCGGTCCGGATATCGCATTCATGGTCGATGCCAATTATTCGATGACCGTGGATCAGGCGATTGCAGCGGCCAAGGCCTTTGTGCCCTTTGATCTGCTCTGGTTCGAGGAACCTACGATACCCGACGACTATGTAGGTTATGCCCGTATCGCGGATGCAACCGGCATCCCGCTTGCCATGGGTGAAAACCTGCATACGATCCATGAATTCGAATACGCATTCGAGCAGGCCAAACTGAGCTTTATCCAGCCGGACGCGTCCAATTGCGGGGGCATCACCGGCTTTCTGCAAGTTGCCAAGAAAACGTTGGAGCATGGCATTCCGATCTGCAGTCATGGCATGCAGGAACTGCATGTCAGCCTGGTCTCGGGGCGGCCCAACCCCGGGTGGATCGAAGTCCATTCCTTTCCGATCGACACCTATACCACCCGGCCACTCGTGGTCAGGGATTCCAAGGCCGTGGCACCTGATATTCCCGGTACCGGCGTGACCTTTGACTGGCGAAAACTCGAATCCGCAAATCTCCTGACTTAACAACGGAAACAGACATGAAACATCAGGCGGCCTTTTATCGGGGCGACAAGAACTTTTCCATTGATGCTGTAAAAACCCAGCCCCCCGGCGCAGGTGAGGTTCAGATCGATGTTGCCTATTGCGGCATTTGCGGTACCGATCTGCACATCTATCTCGGGCACATGGATCCGCGGGTGGGGTTTGAACGCACCATCGGTCACGAAATGTCTGGTGTCGTGTCTGCGCTCGGCGAAGGTGTCCAGGGGCTGTCTGTCGGGCAGCGGATCGTTGTGCGCCCGCTGGATCATTGCGGCGACTGTCCTGCCTGCAATGCCGGGCATCAGCATATCTGTCATAACCTCAAATTCATCGGCATCGATTCCGACGGGGCATTTCAGCAGAAATGGAACGTGCCGGCCCATACGCTTCACGTTCTGCCTGACGACCTTGACCTAAGCCATGCCGCCCTGATCGAACCACTTGCCGTGGCCGTGCACGATGTGCGGCGAGGGAACGTGCAACCGGGCGAGGATGTTCTGGTCATCGGCGGTGGCCCCATCGGGATGCTGGTCGCGATGGTTGCGCGCGAAGTGGGTGCAAACGTGACAATATCGGAAATCAATGAAAACCGGCTCGCCTTTGCCGACAAGATCGGGTTCACCACGCTGAACCCGAAAGAGACAGATGTCGCAAAGACGATCCATGAAGCTACCGGCGGCAAAGGGGCGGATGTGGTGTTCGAAGTGTCCGGCAGCCAGCCGGGCGTTGACCTCATGACGGCTGCGGCCGCCACGCGCGGACGGATCGTGATGGTCGCCATTCATGCAACCAAACCGCAGATAGACATGTTTCAGTTCTTTTGGCGCGAACTGGATTTGCTCGGTGCGCGGGTGTATCTGCCTCAAGACTACGACGGTGCCATGGCGTTGCTTGCAAAGGGCGTCGTAGATTGCGACAGCTTTATCACCGACATTCAGGGACTGGATGATATTCAGGGCGCGTTCGAGACGCTGACACGAAACACGAACGCCATGAAATCCATGATCCGCATCTCGGAGGACCTGTGATGTCCCTACGTGACAAATTCGATCTGACCGGCAAGACAGCGCTGGTGACAGGCGCCAAACGCGGCATCGGACGCGGCATGGCAGAAGCCTTGGCCGAGGCCGGTGCCGACATCATTGGGGTGAGCGCCACTCTGTCTCCGTCGGGCTCCGAAGTGGCTGATGCGGTAACGTCTCTGGGGCGTACGTTCACCGGCTATGCCTGCGATTTCTCAGACCGCGCCGCAGTCAAAGCGTTTGCCGCGCAGGTTCTGCAAGAGCATTCTCCGATTGATATTCTGGTCAACAACGCCGGGACAATTCTGCGCAAGCCCGCGGCGGAACACCCGGACGAGATGTGGGATGAGGTGATCGAGGTCAACCTGAACTCGCAATTCATACTGACCCGTGAAATCGGCGCCGGTATGGTGGAAAGAGGCAGCGGAAAGATCATTTTCACTGCCTCACTGCTGACCTTTCAGGGCGGGATCACGGTACCGGGCTATGCCGCCTCAAAAGGTGGTATCGGACAGTTGACCATGGCGTTTGCCAACGAATGGGCAGGCCGTGGGGTGAACGTCAATGCGATCGCGCCGGGGTATATCAACACCGACAATACCGTAGCGTTGCGCGGCGATCCGGAGCGGTCCAGGTCGATCCTTGATCGGATACCCGCAGGGCGATGGGGCACGCCGGACGATTTCAAAGGGCCGATTGTGTTCCTCGCCTCCGATGCGGCGGCCTATATGCACGGGCATGTGATGCTGGTGGATGGTGGATGGATGGGGCGCTAATCGGCGACCGCATTCCCCGCTCACTTCGTTTGCCAGTACAATCCTGATTGAAAATGGGCGCAGACATGCCTGCGCCCATTCGGATGTCTAGAATTTGATCGACGCGGTCAGGAACACGCTTCGTCCGGGTTCATTCAGAGCAACCACGTTGGACAGACCCGCACCGTCCGATCCACGCGACACATAGGTTTCGTCAAACAGGTTGCGGACATCCAGCCGGAACTCGACATTCTGGTAGGATGGTGGCGTGTAGGTCGCATAAACATTGACCACACTGTATCCGGGCAGCGACGACATCCCGTTGACGCCATCGGTTTCGTCGTTCTTCAGCGCGATCTCTGCCGTACCACCGATCGCAATGTCTGGCGTTACGGCATAGCCAGCGGAAATTCCGAAAATCTCACCGACGGGGCGGCCATAGTAATAGGCCGTCGATCCGATTGGCTCACCATCCAGTTTGACATCTGCATTGGTATAGTTGACGCGCACAAAGCCGCGCCCGCCAAAATAGCCAAGCGAGGCGTCAATGCCCTGAGATGTCAGATCAGCAACATCCCTGCTTGCACTCAGCACGTCATTGATGTCGCTGACCTTGGTATAGAACAACGCGCCGCTGGCCTCCCACGGACCGTTTTCATAGCGCAGCCCGATCCGCGCGTTGTTGCCGCGCGAGGCTTCTGGCGTGCCATAGACCCAGGCACCGCCGAGGTTGATCAACGACGCTTCGCTCAACTCATATCCGCCCCAGCTGGAGGCGGCACCGATGTTAAAGCTCAGCGTATCTGTCAGGATGACATCGGCCTGGGCGTTCAGACTGACGCCGGTATCGCTGTATTCGCTTCCATCGGCGAGCTCGAACCGTTGCGAATCGATGCGTCCGCCATAGGACAGGGACAACCTGTCGCCGATATCTTGACGCATCTGGGCGTAGATGCCGATGTTATCCAGCGTTTCCTTGCCCGTTGGTGTCGTCAACGGACCTTCGGGCGTGGCGGTGTCGTGGAAGAAGTCGACACCGGCGGTCAGAGTGCCGTTGCCCAGAGCAAAGTCGTTTTCGATCTTGCCGCTGAGGCTGTCGTTGGTCCCGACCGCTGCACCTGCCTCGGTATACTGCTCGTTATAGCTGAGCTGAACCATCGGGGAAAACGCAGCGCTGGGGGCCTCGTCAGTATAGGTGAAGGTGTAGGATGTGCGTTCTGACAGGGCTGGCAGATAGACACTGTCGCGCCCCACGACGCCTGCAAAATCCGGGCGTGCGAAATACAGCCCTCCCGGCCCTTCTTGCATGGCGCGCAGGCCGTTGTCCTTGGTGCGGTTGGCCGCAAGTTCGAAACGTTTGCCGTCATCAGTGGTGTAGGCGAATTTGCCCGTGATTGCGGACAGGTCAGGTTCCGTACCGGGGACGACGTTGCCCGAACCGTCTTCGTAGTCGTCACCGGTGGTTGCGACTCCGTTCAACAGGTACTCGAACCCACCGCTTTGCCCGTAGACGGTCAGCGATCGCCGAAAGCTGTCGCCGTTGTCACCATAACTCACCGTAGCCTGCCCGCCAAAGGTTTGCCCCGCCTCCAACACATCGCGCGCATCGATTGTTTCATATGCAATGACACCGGCCAAAGCACCCGGCCCTGCGTCTGCGGGTGCGAGGCCCGAACTGATATCGACCTGTTTCAACAGGGACGGGTCCATCAGAACGTTCCCGGTATGGTGAAATGCAGATTTGTTCTGCCGCGCACCGTCAATTGTTACGGCAAGAAGGCTTTCCTCGATACCATGCACCAGGACCTTTTGGGCGATGGCCGCACCACCGCTTGAGATCACTTCGGATTCACCATCAAACACCTCCGCCATCGAGGACGGGTTCCGGGCCTGGATTTCTTCGGTTGTGATTTCCGTGTTGCCCAGTGCTTCCTGCGCCTCATCGGCCTCGACCCGGATAACGTCCAGTTCGAATGCTTCTTGCGCCGAAACTGTGGACGCGCAAATTGCGGCAACGGATGCCAGCAATGCAGCCTTTCTTGTCAGAACCATGTGTCCTGCCCTCTCGTTCATTATATTGGAATTGGCTGGCAGGCCGTGGCTTGTGCGACGGAGTATGCTGGCTGTTGCCATCCGCCTAGGTAAGCTTAGTTAATTAGTCAAGTATTCGCGCCAAGTTTCACACCAACACCACTGGTCTGTCGCCAAGTGTGTGCACTTCTGCATCAGTTTCGAAGACATCAGACATCAAATCCGGTGTAATCACAGCATTTGACGCGCCATCCGCCACGATCCGTCCGTGGCGCATAACCAGCACACGATCGGCAAAGGCAGCGGCAAAGTTGATATCATGCAGCACGATCACGATGCTTTTCTTTCCGGTATCAGCCATCTGGCGCAGCAGGCGCATCAGGTGACGCGAGGCGGCGATATCGAGGTTGTTGAGCGGTTCATCAAGCAACAGGTAATCCGTCTCTTGCGCATAGGCCATCGCCACAAGCGCGCGTTGCCGTTGCCCACCGGAAATCTCGTCAAGAAACTGGTCCGCGAGCGGCTCCAGAGAAAACAACGCCAGCGTTTCGTCGACAATTTCGCTGTCGCGCTTACCAGGGCGACCCCGGTGCCACGGGTAGCGCCCCATCATCACGGCCTCGCCAACACGCAACCGGGCCGAAACGTGTGCCGATTGCGGCATGATCGCAAGCACCCGCGCCAACGCCGCATCCGAACAGGCACCGATCTGCAAATCATCGACCATGATTGTACCGGTCTTTAGCGTCTGCAACCGCGCAACCAGCGACAACAACGTAGATTTGCCAGCTCCGTTCGGACCAATCAGCGCGGTCACACCGCCGCGTGGCAGTTCCAGATTGATGTCCTCAAGGATGGGCCTTCCCTGGATCGTGTGCCCGACACCGCGAATGGAAATCATCGGATATATCTCCGCAGAACAAGGAATAGAAACACCAGCCCGCCGAGCATCTCGACAACAACCGGGAGCGGCGTGGAGAGGTCAAGAACCCGCTCCATCACGGTTTGTCCTGCGACCAGAACAATGCAGGCAACCAGCGCCGCAGTGGGCAAAATCACTGCGTGACGCGAGGCCGGCGCGACAAGATAGGCCAGTGCGGTGACTATCAAACCAAATAACCCCGATGGCCCCGCAAGCGCCGTTGCAGAGGCAACCAAAACGCAGACCAGGGCCAAGACCTGTTTTTGCCCGCGTTGCGGGTTTTCGCCCAGACCTGTCGAAACCTCGGTCCCGAGGGCGAGAACATCCAGCCTGAACCTCATCCGCCAAACCAACACCAGGGCCGGGAGGCTCACCACTGCGGTCAGGGCAAGCAAACCCGGATCGACATGTGTGAAGCGGGCAAAGCTGGCGGCCTGTACCATCTGATATTCATTGGGGTCGATCATGCGTTGCAGGAAATCGGTCAGTGAGCGGAGCAGGATTCCCATGACGATCCCGGTCAGCACCAGTTTGATCATGTCGCTCTTGGCGCCAATCATGAGAACACCGAACAACACCATGCCCAAGACGGTCATCCCGGCAAGATTTATAGCGAACATGACAGGTGCCGGTATTGCGGCAAAACCCGCTGCCCCCAAGGTGTGAACCATACTCGTCAGCACCATTATATAAAGCGCGTCAAAGCCGATGATGGAAGGCGTCAGAATGCGATTGCCCGCGATGGTCTGAAACAGCACCGTGGCGGTGGCAAGACAAACTCCGACCAGCAACAATGCCGCAAGGCGGCGCAGACGAAAGGGAAACAGAAAGTCCCACGAACCGACCGCATCGAAGGTCATGAACGCGAAGCACGAGAGGACGAGGAGCCCGGTCAACACGACAAGCCGTTTATCCATGGCGGGGTTCGCGATAGAGCAGGATCAGGAACAGAACAGCCCCGACAACGCCGATCACCGAGGCTACCGGCACATCGAACGGAGCCCGGATGGTGCGCCCGCAGATGTCCGCCGCAAGAACCAGTCCGGCCCCCGTCAACGCCGTGACGGGAAGTGTTTGTGGCAAGTTGTCTCCCATTTTCCGCGCCACGAGATTGGGCACGACCAGCCCGACAAATGGGATGGCCCCCAATGTCACCACGACCATCGCCGTGACCACCGAAACCGCGAGCAATCCAGCAGCGGTAACGCGTTTGACGTTGATCCCCAGGCCACGCGCCACATCGTTGCCAAGGCTGAGCAAGGTGATGCGTCCGGCTATGAACCACGTGGCCCCTGCCGCCAGCCCCGCGACCCAGAGTAATTCGTACCGTCCCTTAAGAACCCCGGACAATTCACCGGTTAGCCAGACCTGCAAGTATTGCATCATGTCGCCCTGATAGGCGACAAAGGTGACCCCAGCCCCAATCAGCCCGCCATAGATCAACGCAACCAGCGGCACCAACAAGGGCTGCGCAGGCGGCAACGGACGGATCAGCATCAGCAATCCGACACTTCCGGCCAGCGTAGTTGCCCCCGCCAGCCCCATCTTGATCCAGATCGGTGCGGTCGGGATCAGCAATGTCGCGAGCAGCACTCCTAGTGCTGCGCTTTGCCCGGCTCCTGCGGTCATCGGTTCGACAAATCGGTTGCGGGCCAGAACCTGCATGATCTGCCCGGTGATCGCCAGTGCCGCACCCGCCAGCAGCGCCGCGAGGGTTCGGGGTAGGCGGCTGGTGAGGATCAAGCGGCGTGCCTCGGGGTCGGTCAGAAGATCCCGCGGACTCAGCGGAATGACCCCAATAAACAGCGATGCGCCCGCAAGGAGACACACGACACCAAGTCCGACCCACAAGCGCATGGAGGGATCAGGCCGACGCGGCCAGCGCGGCGATCAGATCGTCCAGAGTGCGTATCATCGCTTGGGCGCCGCCGGCTGCGATGTAGGTTTCAGCTGGCGCCAGATAGATGACGCGATCCGATTTCCATGCCTTGGTGCCGTGAACAAGTTCGTTGTCCAGCGTCGATTGCGCAGTTTCGGCTCCGTCACCAACGGCCTGCCCGCGATCAATGACAATCAGCGTGTCCGGATCCGCAGCAGCGATGTATTCAAATGTCACGGCTTCGCCATGGCGCGACTCGGCAACGTTCTCTACGGCCTCTGGCCAGTTCAGGTCGTTGTGTAGCCATCCAAACCGGCTGTCCCGGCCAAAAACCGAGAGCTTTGGGCCATTGGTCATCAGGATCAGCGCGTTGCCCCGATCCGCGACCATCGCACGCGCCTGGTCAAGCCGCTCTGCGATGGCACTCTGCAACGCATCGGAGGCTTCTTGGGTTCCGGTGAGCGCAGCATAGGCCTCAAGCCGCGACAACCCATCCGCGATCGTATCGGTGCCGATGGTCATATCGGCCACCGGGGCAATCGCGGACAGCGCCTCTGACATGGCCGCCGACCGACCGCCAACCACGATTAGGTCGGGTCTCAGTGCGGCAATCGCCTCGAAATCGGGTTCGAACAATGACCCGACCACGGGCAAGTCGGTCGTCGCCCCATCCAGATAGGCGACAAACAGCGGCGCCACCACGCCTGACGGGTTCGATCCGAGGGCCGTCAGCGTATCAATCGCTGCAACGTCGAGCGCCACGATGCTCTGGGGCTGATCTTGCAATGTCATCGACCCGGTTGCGGTGTTGAACGTGACAGGGTCCGAGATCGCGGCGGTTGCGGACAAGGTCAACAGCAAGGGCAAATATCGTAGCAGTCGCAAGGGCATGTCCAACTTTAAGAGATGTGCTGGCTCACGCTGTTGGCGTTGGCTACTGACGTTGAGCGCCGCAATAGGCCGTTGTTCGCAGCGCGTCAAGTTTTTACCATAGTAAAAGAATCGGAATTAGGAATGCAGAATGCTGTCGTCACAAAGTCGCTTTGAAACATCCAACGGCTCGAAATACCTGCAGCAGCTGTGCAAGCATTTCGCCCACAAGGTCGCTGTTGAATTCGATGACAAATCGGGTCACGCCGACCTACCACCGGGCCGCGCCACTCTTGTTGCGGATGCCGAAGGGTTGAGTGTTGTGGTCACGGCAGAGGACGAAAAAGGTTTGGGCGTTGCCCGGTACATTGTCGAAGATCATCTGAAACGGTTCGCGTTTCGCGAGGACTTCTCGGCACTGGATTGGACAGATCAGTAGGTCCATGGTGATCTGAGAAAGCCCGGATTGACCAACATAATGTCGAATTGGACCGATGCCCAACCTGTCTGCGTTAACCGACGTTCAGTCTGGCAAAGCTGTTTGCAATTCGCGTTCTAGGGCGCGTTCCACAGCACCTCGCGGCTTGGTAAACCGCGCCAGCAGATCATAGAGAACCGGAGTCACGACGAGCATCAGCGTGGACGACATGGCCAAACCCGCAATGATCACTGTGCCAATCGCGTTGCGGCTTTCGGCGCCAGCACCGGTTGCTAGAACCAATGGCAGCGCGCCAAGGATCGTGGACAACACCGTCATGACAATCGGCCGCAACCTCAAGACGGCGGCCAGGATCACGGCTTCGCGCGTCGTCTTGCCTTCGTCGCGCAGTTGATTGGCAAATTCAACGATCAGGATTCCGTTTTTGGCGACCAGCCCGATCAGCAAGATGATACCGATCTGGCTGTAGATGTTCAGGGAAAGCCCACCCAGTGCCATGGCATAGATCGCGCCGGCGACGCCCGCCGGCACGGTCAACAGGATGGTGATCGGGTGCACAAAGCTCTCGAACTGGGCGGCCAGCACAAGGAACACGATCAGCAACGAAAGGGCAAACACCATTCCCGTCCCTGCCGAAGTATCCTTGAAAGTGCGCGACTGGCCTTCGTACCCCAACTTGCCAGCGGCGGGTAATATGGTGGCCGCCGCCGCTTCGACCTCGGCCAACACGCTTCCCAGATCTGAGCCGGGAGTCAGCGCGCCGGACAATTGTACCGATGGCAACCGATCAAACCGCCGAAGTGACGGAGACGCGGCGTTTTCGGTGACCGATACCAGCGCGCCCAACGGCACCAGCGTTTCGCCATCGCCCGAACGGATAAAGATGTTGTCGATATCCGACGGAGATTGGCGGTCTTTTTCCTCGGCCTGAAGGATGACCGGATATTCACGTCCTCTGCTGACGAAGGTGGTAACCTGCCGCGAGGCAAGCATCGTTTGCATGGTGTTGGCGACGGTATCGACAGAGATACCAAGATCATCGGCGCGTTCGCGGTCGATGTTAACCTCAAGCTGGGGCAGGTTTTGTTCAAAGTTGATTTCGGGGTTGGCCAACCCCTCGATCGTCTCGGCCTGTTCAAGCAGCGCTGTGGCCCAGTCCTTGACGCTGTCAAAATCCGGGCCGCTCACGACAACGCGCACCGGGGTGGAGTTGCCGCGCAGGCCCAGACCCGCAGGCGTAACAGGAAATCCGCGCGCCAGCGTCAGCCGGGCAATCTGTGGCGCGATGCTTTGAACAACCTTGGCCACCGGCATGATGCGCTCTTCCCAAGGGGCAAGACGAAACACCACAAAGGCGCGCCAGGCCCGGTTTCCCGAACCGGAGAAGGTGAACACGCTTTCGATCACGCCTTCGTCCCGCAGCGGTCGAAGGATCTCTTCGACTTGCTGGGCCGCGAGATCCGAGTACTCTACCGTGCTGCCCTGCGGGGCGGTCAGTGGCACGAAACCGACACCACGATCCTCGCGCGGGGCCAACTCTCGGGGGAGCGTTTCAAAGAACAACGCCGCACCCCCGGTCACCGCAACGGCCACCGCCAGCACGACAAGCGGCATGTTCAGCATCCGGGTCAGAAGCCCGGCATAAGAGCGCTGTATCCATCCACGCGGCTCGTCAGAGGATTGGCCCGGAACCACGGTTCTCTTGCTCAGGATCTTCGACGCGAGGGCAGGGCAGGCGGTCAGCGCTACGAATGTTGAGATTGCCACCGTTCCGGCCATCACCCAGCCAAATTCGATGAACAGCCGCCCGACCTGACCTGGCATGAAAGAAAGCGGGATAAAGACCGCAATGAGAGTCACCGAAGTCGCGAGGACTGCAAAAGTCACCTGCCGCGCGCCTCTGAGGCTTGCAACCGTCGGGCTTTCGCCGTTTTCGATCCGACGCTGGATGTTTTCCAGAACCACGATGGCGTCATCCACCACCAGCCCGATGGCCAGCAGCAGCGCCAGCAGCGTGAGGGTATTCATTGAAAAACCCCAGACACCGATCAACACGAAAACGCCAAGCAAAGATACGGGAATAGTGATCGCGGGGATTAGCGTGGCACGCACGCTGCGCAGAAACAGCAGGATGACCAGAACCACCAGTCCCAGCGAGATAAACAGCGCCTGAACCACCTCGCGGATCGACGCGCCGACAAACAACGCATCATCAGACCCGACGTTGATCTCCATACCCTCGGGCAGCGTTGGGCGCAGCAGGTCGATTTCGGCGCGGACGGCATTGGAAATCCGCAAGGTGTTGGACTGGCTCTGGCGTTGGACGGCGACCCCAACGGCATCCTTTCCGTCGCTGCGAGCGATGGTGGAGTCATCGGCCACCCCCGGTTCGACCCGCGCAACATCGCGCAGCCGCACCGGATAGCCTGCGACCCGGTCGAGAACCACTTCGCGGAAATCATCGACGCTTTTCAATCGGCTGTTCAGCCGAACAGTCAGTTGCCGGTTGCGCGATGTGACTTCTCCGGCGGGCAGTTCCACGTTGTTTCGACGAAGGGCCTGTTCCACATCGGCGACCGTCAGCCTGCGCGCCGCCAATGCGCGGCGGTCAAGCCAGATACGCACCGCAAAGGACCGCTCGCCATAGATCCGAAGGCTGGCAACACCGTCCAGCGTCGCCAGCCGATCGGCAATGAATCGATCCACATAGTCGGTGATTTCGGCCGTGGTCATCCTGTCGGAGGTGACGGCCAGTCGCATCACCGGGTCCGCATCCGCATCGCTTTTCTCGACCTCGGGAATGTCTGCTTCTTCTGGAAGGTCGTCGCGCACCCGTCCCACGGCGTCGCGGACATCATTGGCGGCAACGTCAATATCCCGGCCAACTTCGAATTCGATGGTAACCCGCGATCTGCCTTGCCTGCTTTCCGAACTGATAGAGCGGATTCCCGATATCGAGGCGACCGCACCTTCGACCGTTTCAGTGATATCGGTGTCGATAACTTCGGGTGCGGCACCATTGTAATAGGTGGTGATCGTGACAACGGCATTGTCGACATCCGGTAGTTCCCGCACTGGGATATCACGCAAGGCCCCGATACCGAACACGATCAGCAACAGGCTCGCCACGGCGGCCAAAACGGGGCGGCGGACCGAGATATCGGATAGCGTCATGAATCGGCCCCGTCCGGCTGGGGCCTGGTATCTGATCCGTTCAGGACTTCGACCGCATTGCCATCATGAACCCGGTGCAGACCGCGCACCACGACATCGGCACCGGCCTCAAGGCCTTTGACAACCGCGACCATGCCGTCGCGTCGTTGCCCGGTGGTCACACGGACGCGTTTGGCGATGCCCTCCTGAACGCTGAACACATAGGTTTCAGCAGCCTGAAATATGATCGCCTCTTCGGGAACCACGACATGCTCCGCCTGCGAAAGCGTCAGTTCAAGCGCCATGAACATGCCTGCAGGTAGCACGCCATCGGGGTTCGGAATAATGGCACGGGTTCGAAAGGATCGGCTGACGGGGTCAATGCGGCTGTCCACGGCGTCGATCTGCCCGGTAAAGCTTTGATCCGGGAAGGCGATGCCCGTGGCAAGCAACTGCTGGCCGACTTCGACAACGGCAAACAGGTTCTCGGGCAGTGAAAATTCGACTTCAACCTCTGACAGATCATCCAGCCGGGTGATGACGGTGCCGGTTGCGGCCCGTGCGCCCCGGTCGATTTCGGCAAGACCAACAATCCCCGAAAAAGGGGCGCGAATGCTGCGTTCGTTCAGATGCTGGCGCGCGCGGTCAAGTTCCGCCTTTGCCTCGGCCAAGCGGGCAATAGAATCTTCCAGCGCGGCCTCGGCAACGGCATTGGTGCTGCTGAGTTGGGTCATCCGCTCGAATACTTTTCCACGCTCGCGCAGTCGGGCCTCGGCCTCTGTCAAATTGGCGCGCTCGATGGTGTCGTCGAGTCGCACCAGAACGGCGCCTTCCTGTACCAGTTCGCCTGCGGCAAAGTTCATCTCGACGATGCGGCCCTCGGCCTGGGGCACGATTTCGACCGACTGGCGGGCGCGCGTGGTGCCGACGGCCTCGACCGTCTGGCTGAGGGTCCGGCTCTCGGCCTTGGCCAGTTCTACGACGGCGGTCCGGGACTTACCTTGCGTCCCGCCGCTGACGTCTGCGGTTACGTTCGTATAGCGTTGAAAGCCTTCATACCCACCATAGCCAATGGCGGCGAGCAGGCAGAGGATCAGGAACTGTTTCCAGAGAGGCACGGGGTATCCGAAATTGTGGTTCGACGGCATGCCGACCTTCGCAGGCAACGTAAAGCAGCACCAAAAAATGGCAACTCCAGTTCACGTTACCCTAGGGGTTCGATTTACGTTCTACTTGTTGGCTGGGCATACTCTACCCGAGGTGCCGGTTAAAGACGCGCTAACCGAAACGTGAACTACTCGCCGTCAGCCGGGGGGCCAGCTGCAGCCAAGCTCGCATTGGAATAGCGCGCGTCGTCGGTGACATCACGACCGAACCACGGCGGAGGTTGAAACGCTGCCGCACCGGCAACATTGTCAAACTCAACCTCGACCAGCGTGAGAGGGGCGAGCCTGCCGTCAAAGATATCAAGCTCGAACACGCTGCCACTCTCAAGGGTGCCGGTCCAACGGGTCTTTTCAACGCGCCGCCCTTCGGTGGCTGGCCAGAACAGGTCGAAATGGTCCTGTGAAATCTCCGCTTCGCACTCGATACGCTCCAGCCCGGCCCCCTTTTTCAGAGTGGTCAGATAGGTGTCGCCTTTCTGGCGCAGGCGGATTTCAACCGTGTCCTGCTTGCTGGTCAAATAGCCTTGCCGGATCTGTACGGCACGAGCCTGACCCAGATCGGGCAGGCTCGCGACGAGGAACTTTCTTTCGACTTCGGTTCCCGTGCTCATCAGAGATGGTCCACCACGTTGGCATGAAGATTGCGATAGGCTTTTGCAGCAGAGTGGGTGTCTGCGAACGTGGCCACCGGCGCGCGATGGATGCCCATCTTTTCGATCTCGGATGTGAACGGAATGCTGGTGTCCAGAAACCGTTTGGGGTGTTTTTTCCGCATACGGTCTGCTGTCTCGCGGTGCAGCTTCTTTGTGCGCTGAACCATCGAGAAAAACGCCAGGATCTTTTTACGGTCGAGTTTATTGGCGCGGAAGAAGTCGAGCAACTGTTCGAAGGTATGCTCCGACAAGGTGGTCGGGATCACCGGCACGACGATGCAATCAGCGGCACGAAACACGTTTTCCGAGAGGGTCGAGATGTTCGGCGGACAGTCCAGAATAATCGTATCGTATTCGCTGCCCCCGGCCTTGAGCGCCTTCTTGAGCCGCGACCGGCTGTTCTTCATGCGCGACAGAAAAATATCAAAATCGCGAAAACTCAGGTTGGCGGGCAGAATATCCAGATTGTCAAAGTCACTGGCCCGGATCGCCCCGGTAAACCGCTCTACATCCTTGAAAAAGCTGGCATCCTGCAGTTTTTTGGAGGCCTTGACCCGGAAATAGTAGCTGGATGCTCCCTGCGGATCGAGGTCACACATGAGTGTCCGGGATCCAGCAGCGGCAAACGCGTACGAGAGATTTACGGCGGCTGCGGTCTTGCCGACGCCGCCTTTGTTGGAATAGCAGGCGATGATCTTCATTTCTTGCCCTTTACGTCATGGAACAGGGCGCGAAACGTGTCCCGGGTGGTCTTGCTGTTGAATTTGGCGAAACTTTTCATCACCTTGGCGCGCTCCTCCAGCTGCTTGCGGTGCAGCACCACGATAAGCGCCCCGACGCTTTGCGCGATTTCGAGGTTCTGCTTTTCCGGCTCGCGACCCAGTTCGTCGAGCAGCGCGCGCAGGCTGTCCTGCTGAACCGAATAGTCGTTGAACAGCCCGAGGTTATCTTGAAGCCGCTTCAGTGGTTTCAAAACGCTGAGAAACTCGGCCTTCGGGAATACCGGGCCAAAAAACTCCATGAGATAACGCAGCTTCTTGCATTGGATGCGCAACCGGTGAACTTCGGCATCTTCGGTCTTTGCATCGATTCCAGCGGCGATCTTGCAGACCTTGCGATACCGTTTCCAGATCAAGGCACGCGAGTAGTTCAGTGCCGGACGGTCGGCATCGGGGCCACGTTTGATCTTTTTGCGCTTTGCGAACAACCCGGCAAGATCGTTCATTTCCTGCCGATATTGCTTGCTTTCCAGTCGGCTTTTCAGCTTGGCCTGAGCGTCCTTACGCTGGTCGGCGAACATGGCGAACAGCTGGTCAAGACCCGGGTGCAGTGAATGCGGAAGCAGAGCATAGAACTTGTCTTTTTCGGCCAGATAGACATCGAGATCGCGCAGGCGTCCTGTCGGTTCCATCATTTCGGAAAATCGGGTTTTCAGCTTCTCAGTCGCTTTTTCGCTGTAAACTCCGGAAAACAGGCTGAGCACAGAACGGATTTTCCGAAATGCGATGCGGTAGTCGTGCAGAAACTCGATGTCATGATCGGCGATGATGCCGTGCTCGTTCGCCTTGGCGATGGGCAGATACGCGTTGATTATGATGTTGGCGGCATCAAAGGCCGCTTCATCACGCCCAAAAACGATTTCGGGTTTCGCCCTATAGCTGGCGCGGTCGGGAAAGAGCGATGCATAGATCGACCCGTCCTCTAGGGGTGCTCCGCCGTCGGCGATGATATGTTTACGCGCCTGATCGAGCGCCTTGTCATAGCCGCGAAGTCCCTGCAGCATTATCAGCGCGGCAGACCCGCCCTGTTCTGTGGTCAGAAACCGCAGGTTGGCACGAACCCGGGTTTTGCGTTCTTCGTCCACGAGTGCCAGCCGGGCTTCTTGTATTTCGCCGGCGCCAACAGGCAACAAGGCACGCAATGGCGACACATCAGCCAGTTTGGCCTTTACCGGGCCGTCTGCCAGATCGGCAACAAAGGGTCCGTTGCGATCGGAAGGTTGGTTCAGAATCCCCTCATCCGCAGTCAGAAGTTCCAGACTTCCATCAACGGCGCAAAGCAATTGTCCAGAGCCGCACAGTTCATCGTCAAAGGTATCGAACAACTGAAAGCCCTGGTGCGGTTCGACACCAGTCACGACCGGGGTAAGTTTGCCAAAGTCGATCTTTGGCAAGTCACTCGCCGCTCTTGCGGGCAAGTAATAGCAATCTGTCTGGGTCATCAGTCCTTCTTTCGCGAGGTCTTGAGATAGGCCTCGATAAGCTGCTCAACGATTTTCTGAACGCTTGTTTCTTCTTCTATGGCACGGATTTTCAGCGCCTTCAGGGTTTTCTTGCTAAGTCGCAGCGACGTGTTTCGTTTATCGTCGCTTTCTGCCTCGGTGCCGCGCTTTTCTGCCTTGGCCATTTTGTTTACCTTGTAATGTGACGTCAAAGTGTCATGACATCGTTTCAAGATCAACCCCTGCCGCGTCGTAAAGGGGGGGGCGTGGTGGGCCAGTCCGTCAACAACCCTGTCGCGTGAACCACGGGTTGTGCGCGCTTTGTCAAAGCTCTTGAGGGGTTCGAGGTATCGTGCCAGAGTAAACGCAGTATCTTGTGCAGCAACAGGAGCGAACGCGAACATATGTCCCGAATGAAGTCCCAAGTCGCAGCTTTACCTGTTCGCCTCAACAAGCGAAACAGGGTCGAGGTTCTGCTTGTGACGTCGCGTGGTTCTGGCCGTTGGCTGCCACCCAAGGGCTCCGAGATGGACGGCAAGTCGCGCCGCAAAGCTGCTGAAATCGAAGCCCGTGAAGAGGCAGGTGTGTGCGGCTGCATGGCCGACAGACCGATTGGCCGATACGCGTTCGCCGGAAAGGCTGCGTATCGCGTCATCCTCTATCCGATGTTCGTCGAGACGGTGCTGAAACGGTGGAAGGAAGGCGGCGAAAGAAAACGCCGCTGGTTCACATTGAAAAAGGCGGCGCGTGTGGTTCACGAACGGGAGCTGCAAAGGATCATACTCTCGCTGCAATCCGAGCCGACGGTCAGAAGGCTGTTGCGCGCGCACGGCTGAGACGGGTCTTAATCCAGACGGTGGCTGGATCCCCTCAACCGCAGCGACGTGCGCGTCAGAATTTCACCTGATCACCGCCCTTGAGCGCCAGCATCTCGCGAGCTTCGTCGGGTGTTGCGACTTCAAGGCCCAATCCTTCGATGAGGGCGCGCGACTTGAGAACCTGTTCCGCATTGGTCTGTGCGAGCTTGCCGCGTGAAATCCAGATGCCGTCCTCAAGCCCGACGCGGATGTTCGCACCCATCGCGACCGCCTGCGTAGCGACCCGGAACTGGCTCGCACCCGCGCCGAGGACTGACCAGCGAAAATCCTTGCCAAACAATCGGGCAGCGGTTCGTTTCATGTGCATGACATCCTCGGGATGCGTGCCGATGCCGCCAAGCAGACCGAACACCGACTGCACAAAGAACGGAGGCTTAACCAGGCCGCGATCCGCAAAATGTGCGAGGTTGTAGAGATGCGAAATGTCATAGCATTCAAACTCGAACCTGGTGCCATTTCCATAGCAGGTTTCCAGCATGTACTCGATGTCCTGAAACGAATTGCGGAACACCAGATCGCGAGACCTTTCCAAATGCTCGCGTTCCCATTCGAATTTGAAATCCTGTATTTTCCAAGAAGCGGAAAGAACCCGAAGTTCATTGATCCCATGTTAAGCGAGTCCACCTCGGGCTGCCACTGCGCGGCGGGTTTCGCGCGCTCGGCAACAGTCATATAGGGCGAGCCGCCGGTCGTTATATTGACGACTGCGGCGGTTGCTTGCTTGATCCGCGGCAGAAACCCGCCAAATGCCTCGGGGGTCTGGTCCGGTTTGCCGGTCTCAGGGTCGCGCGCATGCAGATGCAGGATGGCGGCACCGGCTTCGGCCGCTGCGATGGCTCCTTCGGCGATTTCATCCGGCGTGATCGGCAGGTGGGGCGTCATCGAGGGCGTGTGGATCGCTCCGGTCACCGCGCAGGTTATGATCACCTTGTCTGGTCCGCTCGTGTCAGTCTCCCCTGGAATTCGCGTCTATATTTTTTGTTTGGATGGGCATGTTCGGCGCTCAGAGCGCCTCGACATGTCCATCAACCGGGAACGACTGGCCTGACAGGTTGCGCCCCGCATCCGAGATCAAAAATGCCGCCATATCGGCAACGTCCTGAGGCGGCGTCATGCGCCGCAAGGAAATACGGCTGATATAGTCGTCCTTCATTTCAGCATGGCTGACCCCGGTCTGACGCGCCCGGTCAGGCAGACATCAATGCAGCGCGCCCAGTTCTGCTGCAGCACTGTCCAGAGGGGCCTGATCCACATCGCAAATCGCGAGACGCGCGCCTTGGGCCTGCACTGCGCGTGCAATGGCAAGGCCGAGCCCAGAGCCACCTGCCGTGATCGCCACTCTTAACCCTTCCAGTCCGGGAAGTTGCATGTGCACGTCCTGCACCGTCATCCTGTGTTCCTTTCAACTCGGAGAGATCACGCGGCTGGAAATCCTGAGGAGGAGCGGCTTGGCAAGTGACTAGCGGGTGCGCTGGTACAAATGGACGTCCTGATTAAGAGATGAATATCGCATGGTCCGGTGGCAGAAACCCGCCCGCCTTCGGCATGAAATCACCGCGCAGGAAATCGGTGTTGCGTCAGCCTTGATCACAATGATGTCGGCGATCCTTTCGCTTGCTTTTTTTCTGCGATATGGGGCTTGGCGAGCCGGGTCGTGGCGTCATTGCCTGGCGTTGCACAAAAAGGAACCCGCCCATGTCGTTTCGTCGTCTCGCATTTGGCGTTCTGTTGGCTGGCGCCATGCCAGGTCTGTCGCTGGCACAGTCTGCCGAGAGCGCCCCTCAAACCCTGTCTCTTGAGCTAAACGCCGTTCAGGACATGGGCGGGGCCTGCCGGTTGACGTTCCTGGTGAACAACCAAACCGGGCTGGAGATCGACAAGGCCGTGTTTGAGACAGTTATTTTCGACACGTCCGGTGGTGTGGTGAGCCTGTCGCTCTTCAATTTCCGTGATCTTCCGGCTGCGCGTCCAAGAGTGCGCCAGTTCGAAGTGCCCGAGATCGCCTGTGAGACCGTGGGTCAGGCGCTGATCAATGGTGCAAGTTCGTGCATTGTCGAAGGTACCGAGAACGAGGTTTGCGACAAGGCGCTCTCGCTCTCAAGCCGCAACGCGGTGGAGTTGCTCGGATGAACCCGATTGATGCGTTGCTCGGAATATTTGCGCTTGGTGGCCCGGTTGTCGCGATCCTCTTCGTGATGTCGGTGCTTGCGTTTGGCGTCACGCTCTACAAGTTGTGGCAGTTTGCAGTGTCTGGGGTCGGACGCCACCGGGTACTTTCCGAGGCGCTGGAGGCTTGGGATGGTGGTGATCGACAACGCGCACGCGCGCGTCTGACACAAAGCCGCAGTTACCTCGCCCCGCTTTTGGGGTCGGCGATGGACGCGACCGAACAAGCGGGTCTCGAAGGGCGGCTTGACGCCGAAGCGGGATTGGCGCTCGCCGGGCTTGAGCGCGGTTTTCGCTTTCTTGATACGGTCGCCCAACTCGCCCCGTTGCTGGGCCTGTTTGGTACGGTTCTCGGCATGATCGAGGCGTTTCAAAGCCTGCAATCGGCGGGTTCCACCGTCGATCCTTCTTTACTGGCTGGTGGTATCTGGGTCGCCCTGATGACCACGGCGGTTGGCCTGGCGGTGGCGATGCCGACGTCGATGGTTTTGGCGTGGTTCGAAAGCCGGACCGCGCGAGAGCGGGTCTTTGCGGATAAGGCGCTGCGCACCGTATTGGCGCCGGGGCAACCTGATCTCGCGGTCGTCGGGTCAGGGAACGCTGCGCCCGCGCAATCCCATGCGTAACACCGCGCCCTTTGTAAGGCGACGAATGTCGATGACTCCGCTCATTGACGTGATCTTTCTACTTTTGCTGTTCTTCATGCTGTCTTCGACGTTCTCGAGTTTTGGCGAGATCGAGCTGAGTCAGGCAACCGGTGGCGCCGCGACGTCGCAGACCACGTCCGAGCGGGTTTTTGTGCAGCTTGGCGCGGACCGGCTAACCTTGAATGGCGCGTCGATCACGCTCGACGAACTTGCCGCGCAGGTCGAAACAGGGAAGGTTCTGGTCAGTCTGGATGCCGATGCCACGGCACAGCATGTGGTAGACCTGCTGGTAAGAATGCGTGGGCGTGACGGTTTGACCGTTACGGTGCTGGAGTAGGCAGATGATCCGTCCCGCCACCCCACGCAAACCACGCGACGCGACCATCGCGATGATCAATGTCATTTTTCTGATGCTGATCTTTTTCCTGATCGCAGGGACCGTGGCGTCGCCGCTCGATCCGGATCTGAAGCTTGTCGATACGGCTGGTCTTGAGGGGCGCGAGCCGCCCAACGCGCTGGTGCTTCACGCGGACGGAGCGCTGAGTTTTCGCGGGAATTCGACCGACCCGACAACCTATATGGCCGGCCATCCTGAGGGGCCGGTGCGGATCGTGCCGGATCGCGATGTTTCAGGACCTCGCCTGATTGAAGTCACGGGCAGCCTTCGCCGCCTTGGCGCGCCGTCGGTGATCCTTGTCACGGAGCGGTCGTTGGAATGATCCGACAGTCCGCCGCCATCGCAACAGCGGCAGTTCTGATTTCGCTGTTGATCCACTTTCTCGGTGTGGGGCTCACGTCGGGCAGACCAGAGGAACCATCCGCCAAGGATGGCGCTTCCGACGTAGTGGCGTTGGGTAATGCGTTTGAAGATGTTGCCGAAGCGGTATCTGAACCCGTACCGCCTGAACCGGCCCAGGCACCCGAAACGCCAGTCGAACCCGCGCCGGAACCTGAACTCTCGGAGGTCACGACATCAGATGCACTTGTCGCGTCCCCGACGCCGGAACAGGTCTTTGCACCGCAGGGTTCTCCGGGCGAGATAGCCGAGCCTGTTGCGCCTCAGGCGCCACCGGAACCTCCCGCGGATACAGCGCAGCAGCCTGATCCGCCACAAGAGGCTGCCGTCTTGCCGCCGCCGTCAGAGCCTGTCGCACCGGCTGAGAGTGAACCGATCGAACCCGATACGCCGGAACTCGCAGCCGAACCTGAACCTGAGGGACAAGAGCCAGTGGCGCCCGAACCTGATCGTTCAGAACTGGCGGTCGTTACCTCGCCACGCCCACGCCTTCCCGAGCGCCAGCCGGTTGCACCGCAGAGTGACAGCTCGAATGAATTCAGCGAACTGTTGTCGCCACCTCTGATCGAGTCCCCGCTGGCTGCGCATGTTAGGGGCGATACCAACCTGATCGTCAGTCAGAATGGCGGGTCGGGGTTTCTTGAATCCGGCGGCTCGGGGAATTCGGCTGTCACCAACTATGCCGGTCGCGTGCTGGTTCACCTGAACCGTACACTGACAGTCCGAACGCCGGCTCATGGGGCCGCGTGGGTTCATTTTGTAATTAATGCAGATGGAACATTGGCGCGGGTGGGGATCGTTGACAGCAGCGGATCGCAAGAGATTGAACAGGCGGCCATAGCGCAGGTTCGAAAAGCCGCACCATTCCCGCGCCCGCCAGATGGCGCCAGCAGACAGCTGACCTTTGTTTACCGGAACCGGTGAGTGGAGAGGTCGATGCGCCGAATGCAGACGTTTCTACGGAGCGATGTGAACTGAAATGATTTTCCAGCATGAGGGCCCGGTTTCGAAAAACCGGGCCCTCATTTGAAATATTATAGTGGGATTGGACCCGCAGGGCGATAGGCTTACCGCCCTGCAAATTCGCTTATCCCGGTATTGCCTTACATGCCGGGATCAAGGTCATCCAGGCCGCCAGCGAGATCGGCGCCGAACAGATCGTCGGCATCTTCGCCGCCCCCTGACGCACCACCCGCATCAACTGCGCAGGCGTCGGTGCCACAGGCATCGGTCTCGTCAGAGCCGCCATCGGCGCCACAGGCAAATCCGGCAGCAGGTGCAGGCTCGTCGCCTTCGTCACCCTCATTGCCTTCGTTACCTTCGGTCCCTTCATTGTCGGCTTCATTGCCTTCGTCGCCTTCGTCGAGGCCCGGCTCATCGCCTTCGTTGCCTTCGTTGCCTTCGTCGAGACCAGGTTCGTCACCCTCGTTACCCTCGTTACCTTCGTCGAGGCCGGGTTCGTTTCCTTCGTTGCCTTCGTTGCCTTCGTCGGTGGTGTCACCGGGCTCGTTGCCTTCGTTGCCCTCATTGCCTTCATCAGTGGTGTCGCCCGGCTCGTTGCCTTCGTCACCTTCATTGCCTTCGTCATTGACGCCACCGCCAGTTTCGTTGCCTTCGTTACCTTCGTCGGCGCCCGGCTCGTTGCCTTCGTTTCCTTCGTTACCTTCATCGGCGCCCGGCTCGTTACCTTCGTTGCCCTCATTGCCTTCATCGAGGCCCGGCTCATCGCCTTCGTTGCCCTCGTTACCTTCATCAAGGCCCGGCTCGTCGCCTTCGTTACCCTCGTTGCCTTCATCGAGGCCCGGCTCGTCGCCTTCGTTTCCTTCGTCGCCTTCATCGACGCTCGAGGCTTCGCTGCCCTCGTTGCCTTCGTTGGCTTCGTCACCTTCGTTACCTTCGTCGCCTTCATCGGCGCCTACGAGATCGGGATCGGACGGTTCGTTGCCCTCGTTGCCCTCGTCGAACAGATGAGGTTCGTTGCCTTCGTTGGCTTCGTCGCCTTCATTTCCTTCATCGCCCTCGTTACCGGAGAAATCGGGGTCAATCGGCTCGTTGCCCTCATTTCCCTCATCGAAGAGGTGCGGTTCGTTACCTTCGTTACCTTCGTTACCTTCATTTCCTTCGTCGTTCTCGTTTCCTTCATCGCCCTCGTCGTGGATTTCATTTCCTTCGTTGCCTTCATCGCCTTCGTTGTGCTCGTCGTGCTCGTCGTCTTCGTTGTCCTCGTCGCCTTCGTCGCCTTCGCCGCCTTCGTCGCCTTCGTTTCCTTCGTTGCTTTCGTTACCTTCGTCTTCGAAGTCAAAGATGCTTTCGTTGCCTTCGTTATCCTCGTCGCCTTCGTTGTGCTCGTCGCCTTCGTCGCTTTCGTTACCTTCGTTATTCTCGTTGCCTTCGTTGGCTTCGTTGCCTTCGTCGCGCTCGTTGCCTTCGTTACCTTCGTCGCCTCCCTCGTCGCCCTCGTCGCCTTCGTCGCCTTCGAACCCTTCGTTGTTTTCGTCGCCTTCGTCACCTTCGCCGCCTTCGTTTCCTTCGTTTCCTTCGTTGTTTTCGTTGCCTTCATCCTCGAAGTCGAAAAGGGATTCGTTGCCTTCGTTATCCTCGTCGCCTTCGTTGTGTTCGTCGCCTTCGTTATCTTCGTTTCCTTCGTTTCCTTCGACTCCCTCGTTCCCTTCGTTCCCTTCGTCGCCTTCGTTGCTTTCGTTACCTTCGTCGCCTTCGAACCCGTCGTCGTATTCGTCGCCTTCGTTTCCTTCATCACCTTCATTGCCGTTAAAGTCGGGGTCGATCGCCTCGTTTCCTTCGTTCCCTTCGTCGAACAGATGCGGTTCGTTTCCTTCGTTTCCTTCGTTACCCTCGTTGCCTTCGTCATTCTCGTTGCCAGCAAAGTCGGGGTCGGCTGGTTCGTTGCCTTCGTTACCTTCATCAAACAGATGCGGCTCGTTGCCTTCGTTGGCCTCGTTCCCTTCGTTTCCTTCGTCGTCTTCGTTGCCTTCATTGGCTTCGTCGCCCTCGTCACCTTCGTCGTAGGCCTGTGCAGGGTCTGGGGGTGGCATGCCGCCGATGACTGCAGTCGCTTCTGCCACGGTCAGTTCGATGATGTCCTCGGCTTCGGTCTCAAAACCAGCCGCAGTCGAACGCAGAAATGCAAAAAGTTTCATGATTTATTTCTCCAATATGGTTGATGAAACAACCCCCGTAGGGATCGCTCCGTTTCAAGCCAGACCTGAAATTGGTCCAGCCCGTCTCCTTCTGTGCGCCAAAGGTGTTTGCCTTCAGTGCATGATGGACACACCGACGGAATCCCACGTGTGATGGCTGCCCGTCAGCACTCCATCATCGTTGGTCGTTGGACTGTTTTTCTGATGTCAGCCGTCGTGAAAGACGAACCCCCACACCAAGGTGCAAGGAAACAGTTGCTCGGCCATATTAAATCCTAGTTCGGGCAGGGCAGACTTGTTGCCAGTCCCGATGCATAGCCAGTAGATCAATTTTCTGAAGAAACAGGCGCTGCAAATTGGCAGCTTATAGCTCGTCTAAATATAGCCATGGTTCCGAGTCCAATGTCCCAGGAACGGCCCAGTCCCTTCAGTTGTGTAGGCACTATAACATACACCCCCCCAATCGCGTAGGCATGGAATCCATGACCTCACGCGGAAAATCGCATGGCTCACGGGTTGGTCCCGGTACGCCATCAGGCTTGGTGTGAAGACAAGGCTGTTGCGAGGACTTGGGATCAGGGGGGGGGCGGAAATACGACGCAAATATTCTTTGCGTCTTGTTTGTTCATTTCGCGAGCGGTCGGTCCGGTGCGTGGGGTTTTCCAAAGGTCTGCCTTGCAGGCATGCGTCAGGCCAGTCTACGGTGCCTTATGACCAAGGACCGGACGTTTGAATCCGGCCTCGACAACGTGGGAGCTGACATGACTGATAAACTTCTGAAACGGACCGTTCTCGGAGCCGTGCTAGCCGCCGCCACTGCCAGCGCTGGCTGGGCTGGCAAGGCGGATGATACGCTGAACGTGGCCTTTACCAAGGAACTGGAAAACGTCGACAGCTATTTCAACTCGTCCCGCGAAGGTGTCGTGTTGCAACGGGCGGTTTGGGACGGGCTGGTCTATCGTGACCCCGAAACCAACGAATACATCGGCAACCTTGCCACCGATTGGGAGTGGATCGACGACACCACGATCGAATTCAAGCTGCGCGAAGGCGTCACGTTCCATAATGGCGAACCGTTCAATGCGGACGATGTGGTCTTTACGGTGAATTTCGTTGCCGACGAGGCCAATGGCGTCAAGACACAGCGTAATGTGAACTGGATGAAGTCCGCGGAAAAGATCGATGACTATACTGTACGGATCATGCTGAAAGAGGCATTTCCGGCCGCCATCGAATTCCTGTCTGGCCCAGTTTCGATGTATCCGAACGAATATTACGCCGAAGCCGGACCCAGCGGCATGGGGCTGAAACCGGTCGGCACCGGCCCTTACAAGGTTGTCGAGGTCGTCCCGGGCGCGCATTTCGTGCTGGAAAAGAACGAGAATTACCATGACAGCCCCAAGGGGCAGCCCGAAATCGGCAAGGTGGATATTCGCACCATCCCGGATGTGAACACCCAGATTGCCGAACTGTTCAACGGTACGCTGGACCTGATCTGGCAGACACCTGCGGATCAGGCCGAGAAACTGGCAACGATGGATAATTTCACCGTCGCCAATGAAAGCACCATGCGGATCGGGTATCTGACACTGGATGCCGCCGGACGCACCGGAGAGGCCAACCCGTTCACCAAGTTGGCGGTTCGTCAGGCTGTCGCACATGCCATCGACCGCGAGGCGCTGGTCGGCGCACTGCTCAAAGGCAAGAGCCAGGTTATTTCCTCGGCTTGTTTCCCGAGCCAGTTCGGCTGCGAGCAGGATGTGACCAGCTATGAGTACGACCCTGAAAAGGCCAAGGCGCTGTTGGCCGAGGCGGGATACCCGGATGGGTTCGCTACCGATTTCTATGCCTATCGGAACCGCGACTATGCCGAGGCGATTTCGTCCTTCCTGAACGCGGTAGGGATCGAAACCAACTTTAACATGCTGCAATACTCTGCGCTGCGGGAATTGCGGATGAAAGAAGGCACGCCGGTGTCGTTCCAGACATGGGGCAGCTACTCGATCAACGATACCTCGGCGATCACCAGCCAGTTCTTCAAACTCGGCTCACTGGATGATGCGCGCGATGAAGAAGTCAAGGAATGGCTCGATATTGCGGACAGTTCGACCGATCCCGAGACGCGCAAGGAATACTATTCCAAGGCGCTCAAGAAAATCGCTGATGAGGCATATTGGGTGCCGATGTTCAGCTACAACACCAACTACGTCTTTAACAACGATGTCACCTACACCCCGACACCTGACGAAGTGTTGCGGTTTACCACAATGCGCTGGAACTAGGGCGACCAAGCTTGTCAAAGGGCGTGATCGCGCCCTTTGACCCTCGCAAAAAGGGGCTGTGCGCGCGTGTTGCAATTCATCCTGAAACGTCTCGGATTGGCCTTGCTGGTGGCCCTGACCGTGTCGATCATCAGCTTTTCGCTGCTGTTTTTGTCGGGCGATCCGGCGGCGGCGCTGGCGGGGGAAACCGCCAGTGATCAGGACGTGGAAGCGATCCGCAGGCTCTATGGCTTTGATCGGCCGATGTTCGTGCAATACTGGGAGTGGCTGTCCGGTGCGCTGACCGGAGATCTGGGCGAAAGTTACTATTTCAAATTGCCGGTGGCCAGCCTCATCGCTGACAGGTTGCAGATCACCATGTTGCTGGGCGTCTGCGGCATCTCCTTTGCGCTGTTGACCGCTGTTCCGTTGGGCGTGGCGGCGGCAATCCGGCCCAATTCGATCATCGACCGGGTGGCGCTGTTCCTGTCGGTTGCGGGTCAGGCGATGCCGTCCTTTTGGTTTGGGCTGATCCTGATTGTGGTCTTTGCCATTCAGCTCGGCTGGCTGCCGCCATCGGGTACGGCAACATGGGCGCATTTCGTGATGCCGACCATCGTTCTGGGCTATTACGCGATGCCCGCGATCATGCGGTTGACGCGCGCCGGGATGCTGGACGTGCTATCATCCGATTACATCCGCACGGCACGGGCCAAGGGCGCATCCGAGGGTCGGGTGCTTTTCAAACATGCCCTGCGCAACGCGATCATCCCGGTGGTCAGCCTTGCCGCAGTGCAGATGGGTTTCATGCTTGGCGGCTCCATCGTGGTCGAGAGCATCTTTGCGTTGCACGGCGCGGGGTATCTGGCGTGGGAGAGCATTGCACGCAACGATTTGCCAACGGTGCAGGCGCTGATCCTCGTATTTTCTTTGTTCTACATCGTGTTTACCTTCCTGTCAGACGTGCTCAATGCATGGCTTGATCCACGCATGAGGGCTGGTTGACATGACCGATACCTCCTCTGATCCGCTTCTCGCTGAAATCACCGGCCCGACGCCCGGGCAGTTGTTGCGCAAGCGGGTGTTCGGGCATCAGGGTCTGCTGATCGGCGCGGTGGTCCTTGGGTTGTTGGTGCTGGTGGCGGTGTTTGCGCCGTGGCTTGCACCGCATAATCCTTATGCGCAGGACCTGTTGGCACGGATGCAACCGCCTGTGTTCATGGGCGGCACATGGAACCATCCACTGGGCACCGACCATCTGGGCCGGGACTACCTGTCGCGCCTGATCTACGGCGCGCGGGTGTCGCTGTTGATCGGCACGATTGCCGCTCTGATCTCGGGCGTGATCGGCACGGCGATGGGCGTGGCCGCCGGGTATTTCGGCGGCAAGGTCGATGCTGTCGTCACCTTTCTGATCAACGTGCGTCTGGCGATGCCGGTGGTGCTGGTGGCACTGGCGGTTGTTGCGATCATGGGTGGTTCGCTTGAGGTGGTGATTGTCGTGTTGGGCCTGTTGTTGTGGGACCGTTTTGCCGTGGTTATGCGCTCCAGCACGTTGCAGGTGCGGGGCCGCGAATATGTTGCTGCCGCACGCGCGGTGGGCTGTTCCACACCGCGAATTCTGATGTCGGAAATCATGCCCAACATCGTCAACAACCTGATCGTGGTGGTGACGCTGGAAATGGCCCACGCGATCCTGTTGGAGGCGGCGCTTTCCTTTCTGGGCCTTGGTGTTCAACCCCCGACGCCTAGCTGGGGGCTGATGGTGTCAGAAGGCAAGAACATGATGCTGTTTGAACCCTGGCTCGTGCTGATCCCCGGCGCGGTGCTGTTCATACTGGTCCTTGCGATCAACCTGATGGGCGATGGGCTGCGCGACGTGACCGCACCCGAGAACCGGTGAGAATGCTATGACTGAACCTCTTCTTTCCGTGCGCGGCCTGACAATCGACATTCCTGTCGGTGGTGGCACGTTAAACGCGGTGCGCGGGATCGATTTTGACCTGAATCGGGGCGAAACCCTTTGTATCGTCGGCGAAAGCGGCTCTGGAAAATCGCTGACCTCGCTGGCGCTGATGGGGTTGCTGGGTGGCAAGATCGACCGGCGGGCAACACGGATGGATTTTGACGGCACCGATCTGGGCAGTGCCGGGCGGCGGACCATGCGCGCCCTGCGCGGCGACCGGATGGCGATGATCTTTCAGGAACCGATGACTTCGCTCAACCCCGCCTACACGATTGGCGACCAGCTCGCCGAGGCACTGCTGTTGCATCGCAACGTTGGCAAGGAACAGGCAAGGGCGCGTGCGGTCGAGCTGTTGGAAAAGGTCGGGATCACCGCCGCTGCCAGCCGTCTGTCGCAATACCCGCACCAACTGTCCGGAGGGTTGCGACAGCGGGTGATGATCGCCATGGCGCTGATGTGTGAGCCGGAACTGATCATTGCGGATGAGCCGACAACCGCGCTGGACGTCACCATACAGGCGCAGATCCTGCGGCTGCTGGTCGATCTGGGGCGCGAGATGAATATGGCGATGATCCTCATCACCCACGATCTGGGGGTCGTTGCCCGCGTCGCGGACAAGGTGGCGGTAATGTACGCGGGCGAATTGGTGGAAACCGGCAGCGCGACGCAAGTGTTCAATGCGCCCATGCACCCCTATACGCGCGGCCTGCTGCGCTGCATTCCGCAACCGGGCAAGACCGAACGCGGTGCGAAACTGGGGACCATTCCCGGCATCGTGCCAAGCCTTGTCGGAGGTATCACAGGCTGCCCGTTCCGAACCCGCTGTGATCAGGCGGTTGCCGCCTGTCGCGCCGACATTCCGCAACGCACGTTAGACGAGGCACACCTGTTCCGATGCGTGCACGAAAGTGGGTATCGCGGCGCAACGGAGGTTCCCGCATGAACGCCCCGGTACTGGAACTGCGTGGCGTGACCAAGACCTATAGCGTCAAGCAGGGTCTCTTTGGCAAACCCAAACCGCTGACGGCGGTCAATGACGTGTCGCTGACCTTGGGCCGGGGCGAGGTCTTGGGTTTGGTCGGGGAATCCGGCTGTGGAAAATCCACGCTCGCTAAGATTCTGCTGGGACTGGAGGCACCGACGACCGGCGAGGTTCTGGTCGATGGCGAGCGGATCGAGGCGACCGACCGGCGCAAGCTGGCCCGGCGCATCCAGCCGATCTTTCAGGATCCCTATTCCTCGCTGAACCCGCGCAAGAGCATTGAGGATATCGTGTCGCTGCCGCTGCGGGTGCACAATGTCGGCGACGCAAGTAGCCAGAAAAAGGCGGTGCGCGATATTCTGGATATCGTCGGCTTGCCCGCGCGCGTGATGCAGACCTATCCCAACCAGATGTCCGGCGGCCAACGACAGCGTGTCGCCATCGCGCGCGCCCTGATCATGAAGCCCGAGATCGTGATCTGTGACGAGCCGACCTCGGCGCTGGACGTGTCGGTACAGAGCCAGATTTTGAACCTGTTGGGCGATTTGCGTGATGAATTTGGGCTGACCTATCTGTTTATCAGTCACGATCTGGCGGTGGTCGAACATCTCGCGACGCGCGTTGCGGTGATGTATCTCGGGCGCATCGTCGAAGAGGCCAGCGTCGGTGGGCTGTTTGACACGCCGCGGCACCCCTATTCGCAGGCCTTGCTGACTTCGGTTCTGACGCCTGATCCGGGACAGGGTGTGCCGGACACGCATCTTGGGATGGAGTACCCGAACCCGATTGCACCGCCACCGGGCTGTCATTTCCATCCGCGTTGTCCGCGCGCGATGATGCAATGTACACAGACCGCGCCGCTGCCGGTGGCAACTGATGACGGCCATGTTGAATGCCATTTGTTCGATACCGAACGCGGCATGGACACTGGCGCCCCCCTGAAACCGGAGACCACCGCGTGATCCCTAACTTGTCGAACTGCCAGCAGATCACCAAGACCGTGATTGAAACTGAATATGGCGTTGTTGCCGCACAACATTCCCGCGCGGCGCGCATCGGTGCCGAAGTGCTTGCAGCAGGCGGCGATGCGGTTGATGCGGCGACGGCGGTGTCCTTTGCCATTGGTGTGGTTGAACCGTGGATGAGCGGCCCGGCAGGTGGCGGCGGCATGATGCTCTGGCGTGCGGACGAGGGCCGCGCCTATGCATTGAACTACGGGATGCGCTCGCCAAAAGGGCTGAACCCGGATGATTATCCGCTGTCCGGTGCCGGTGTCGCGGGCGATCTGTTTCCGTGGGAGCAAGTGGTCGACGACCGCAACGTGCAGGGCGCGACAGCGATTGCTGTGCCGGGTTTGGTTGATGGGGTCGGGCAGGCCCATGCGCGGTTCGGGCGGATGCCTTGGGGTGACCTGCTGCAACCCGCTATCAATCTTGCGCGCGAGGGGCTGCATGTAGATTGGTATGCCGCGCTCATCATTGCATCGGCCACTCGCGTATTAGCGGCGGATCCGGATGCCGCCGCGTTGTTTCTGGAAGACGGACAGTGGCCGACAATCGCCGGGTGGACCAGTCTGTCGGACAAACGCATCGACATGGACGGGATGGCTACATCGCTCGCAGAACTGGCGGAAAAGGGCGCGCGCGAACTTTACGACGGGGATCTGGGGGCGGCGATGGCTGCCGATGTTCAGGCCAAGGGCGGCAGCCTGTCCCACGCCGACCTGCGTGCCTATGAGGCGTCCTTTGTTGATCCGCTTTCGTTCTCGCACGGGACAGGGCGTTTCCATGTGTTGCCAGGACTGACTGCAGGGCCGACCTTTCGCGACGCGATCACCCGACTGGATAGGCCGGGCGGAGGCACCCCCGACGCGCGGGCCTATGCTGCCTATGCAAAGGCTCTGAATGCGGCCTACGCGGCGCGCCTGTCCGGCATGGGCGATGACGGCGAAGCGCCGCAAAGCCCCGGGAGCACGACACATTTCTCGGTCGTGGATCGGCATGGCAACATGGTTTCGCAGACCCAGACCCTGCTATCGATCTTTGGAAGCCGGGTGGTGTCGCCTTCGACCGGTTTCCTGATGAACAACGGCATCATGTGGTTTGACCCGGTACAGGGGCGGCCCAACTCGCTGGCCCCGGACAAGACCTGTTTGATGAATGTCTGCCCGATTCTTGGTGAAACAGATGACGGCACGCGTTTTGCATTCGGCGCTTCGGGCGGGCGCAAGATCGTTTCGGCGATGGTCCAGATGGCGTCTTTCGTGGCGTACCATGGCATGGATGTCGGGGCGGCGTTTCACCAGCCGCGCATCGACGTATCCGGAGGGCCAAAACTCGTCGCCGATGACAGCCTGCCAGACGATGTGATCGCCGCGCTTGCGGCTGAGCATGACGTCGTGACCACGCGGCGTACGGTGTTTCCCTATGCCTTTGCCTGTCCTGCCGGTGTCATGCGGCGCGCGGGCAAGAATTCCGGTTGTACCGAAATCATGTCGCCCTGGGGCGACGCCATAAATGAGGACCAGATATGAGCCGCGACAGCGCCATAGATCGCGTTTCCGATTATTTCGACACCGGTAAATTCCAATCTGAACTTGCGGAACTGGTCGCCTATCCGACCGAAAGCCAGAAGTCCGATAGTGGCCCGGAACTGTACCGATACCTGCAAGAGGCGATGCAGCCACGGTTGGAAACGGCCGGGTTTGCCTGCGAAATCTTTGACAACCCCGCACCAAATGGCGGGCCGCTCCTTGTTGGCGAGCGGATCGAGGGCGATGATCTGCCGACCATCCTGACCTATGGGCATGGCGACGTGATCCGTGCGCAGACGGACCAGTGGCGCGATGGCCTGCACCCTTTCGAGTTGGTGGCAGAGGGGTATCGGCTGTATGGCCGGGGTACGGCAGACAACAAGGGCCAGCATTTGATCAACATTGCGGCGCTGGAAACGGTGTTGGCCGAACGCGGTCGTCTTGGTTTCAACGTCAAGATCGTGATCGAGATGAGCGAGGAAACCGGTTCTGCCGGGCTTCCGGAGTTTTTCACGCTGCAACGCGAGCGGCTGTCTGCGGATGTGCTGATCGCGTCCGACGGCCCGCGCCTGCAACCGGACACGCCAACCATGTTCATGGGGTCGCGTGGTGGCGTCAGTTTCGATCTGTCGCTCGATTTGCGCGACGGTGCGCATCATTCGGGAAACTGGGGCGGGCTGCTCGCCGATCCGGCAATGATCCTTGCCCATGCGCTGGCGACGATCACCGACGTGCGTGGCCAGATCCAGATCAAGGAATGGCGGCCAACCAGCCTGACCGATGATATCCGCGCGGCACTGAAAGATTTGCCGGTTTCCGAAGGCGATGGGCCCGAGGTGAACGAGGATTGGGGCGAAGAAGGACTTACCCCCGCCGAACGCGCCTATGGCTGGAACAGCTTTGCCGTTCTGGCGATGACCTCGGGTGTGCCTGATGCCCCGGTCAACGCGATCTCATCCAGCGCACGGGCGACGTGCCAGTTGCGATATGTGGTCGGCACCGAGCCCGAGGATATCCTGCCCGCGCTGCGCCGTCATCTGGATCGCCACGGATATGAAGCGGTTAAGATCACACCCCATGATCGGGGTTTCTTTCGCGCCACGCGGCTTAACCCGGACCATCCATGGGTAGGGTATGTGCGCGACAGCCTGACCCGCACCGCAGGCAAATCTCCGCATGTGCTGCCCAACCTCGCCGGGTCGCTGCCCAACGACAGCTTTGCCGACATTCTCGGCCTGCCGACAGTTTGGGTTCCGCACAGTTATCGCGGCTGTTCACAACATGCACCCAACGAACATGTTCTGCGCCCACTCTGCCGAGATGCGTTGCGGGTTATGGCAGGCCTGTTCTGGGATATCGGCGAGGTGCCGACGCCTGGTTGAACCGGGTGACAGGCAGAACGCGCTGGCCGAATGAGGCGTCCCAACCTATGCTGGGATAAATAAAACCGTTCGAGTTTTGATCTTGGTAATGAGTAGTGGGACGCCGGGGGAAATGATTGAAAATCGACCTTGCGTGCGGACCCATTGGCGAAGGTTCTTTCGCATCCTAAAAGTCCCTGCATATTTGGGCAGGTCTCTTTCCCAGTATATCATCGCATCCCTGTGGCTTGTCAGTGCTGCGCAGCAGGTAGCCGCAGAAAATGACTGCAACGCACACCTATCTGCATTGAATTGGGCTCTGGTTGATGGGGCATACTACGAGCTCGGCTGGAATCGCTCGGGCGCGACCCTGTCAGGCTTGGCTTGTGATGAAACAACCCTCACGAACTGGTTTGAGACGAGCGGATGGAAATTGACCAAAGCGGTCGATCTGACGGGCGGTCGCTACGGCAGCGCCGCAGATGGATACCGTGCCGATAGGGGGCTGGTTTTTTGTCTGCCCCGCGCGTTGCTCATGCGATGGCGAACCGGCGGATGTTCTGCATCGGCAAGTGTATTGATGTTTGAAGGCGAGATAACCTGGGTCACGGCGGGACCCACCAAGTAAAAACATAACGAGGACGTGTTTCATGCCAATTTATATTGAGTCCAAAGGTATCCAGTTTGACGGAAACATTTTTGCCCGACACGAGTACCTTGTGTACGTTCCACCCGGCGAAGAGCTGAACTACGCGGCCTGGACCACAATAGGGGCCTATCCCACATCGCTCGCGAATACTGGTGCCGGATCGCTCTTGAATGCTGAATTCGTCAACGACCCGCTTTCCGTCAGCAAAGATGCCTGGCTGACCAGCAATTTCGACGATGATCTTGGAATGACAGTCGAGGAACTGGTGGCCGCCGGACATGGCGACGAAGCTGCGCAGGATCGCCGGCGCGAACTGGTGTTTTCCGGGTCCGAAGAAGGAGCCGTATGGGCGGCGCTTCAGACGGCGGCAAACGCCCGCGATGACATCTTTATCTACAAGACCGTCGATATTCCCGGTGGTGACCTTTTCTGGGGGCCAACGGTCAATTCCAACTCGTTCGTGACCTCGATCCTGCGCAGTGTTTCAGAATCCGGTTATGATATTCTTGCCTTTGAAACCGCGCTGAACGAGCCGGGGAATCAAACCTGGATCGGCACTGCAAACGCCGATGCCATGAATGCCAGCACCGTTTTTGCCGCCGGAGATCAGGTGCACGCGCTCTATGGTGGTGAGGGTGCTGATAACCTTACAAATGCGTCCGGCAGCCACGATGTCGTCATCGTCGCGGGCGATGATTATGACAGGGACGTTGTTCTGGGCGGGACAGGCGACGACACGATCGCCGGCTACTATAACCAGAACGATCTGAGCCGGTCAGACAGCCTGTCTGGCGGTGGCGGAGATGACGTTTTCATCGTTGTCGATCCGTCGATCACGCTGGCAGGTGGCATTCCGGACCTTGATGCGGCCCGCGACGCTGCCGGTGGGGATTTCACCCATGACGGAACGGTCGTGGGCAGCGGCGGCCTGATCGATGGTGGCGACGGTTTCGACATCCTTGATTACCGTTACATCACCGGCCCGGTGCACCTGCTGCTGGACGGTAACCTCATCCAGAATGTCGAGCGGATCAATCTGACACAGTTTGAGAGCGACTATGTCGAGGTTGCGGCGCTTCAGGATGGGTTGGATGTATTGGTTCATGGGGGCTTTTTCGGCACCAACGTGTTTTCGATTGCCGAGTCCGCCGAAAGCATTTTCATCGCTCAGGAGTTCACCTCGACCCGGTCCTACCGGCTCGAAGATACTGGTGGCACCGGCCGAATGGTCTTGCAGAATTTCGAAGTCTATGAGTTGACTGAATTCGATGACGAGGCGTCCTATCATCTGATTGACGAGTCGGGGCAGGACCTCAAGAATATCCGGCTGTCGTCCTACAGTGCCGAGGGGGATGATACGATCACCGGCTCTGCCGCGCACGACGATCTGCATGGCGGCATCGGGAATGACACCATTAATGGCGGCGACGGAGCCGACTATCTTTACGACAACGGTGCCAGCGAACGGTTCAAGGAAGGCGAGGATTTTGAGGCCTATCTGAACCGGTTGTTGGCCTATGATACCGATGGCGACGACATGATCGAGGGCGGCGCCGGGTCAGATGTGTTCCTGCATTCAGGTGGCACCGACGTGTTCGAGGGCGGTGCCGGGCATGACACCTATCTGACAATCGGCGAGGTTCATGGCACCTATGATCAGCAGGACAATCTGACCATCGTTCTCTCCGAAGATGCCGGCGACAGCGAAACCTGGTTTGGCAATGACCTGATCATCGGCGACGGGCGCGGTGTTGATCTGGTGCGGTTTGAGGGTATCAATTCCAGCGAAGTCACGATTTCCTACCAGTACGAAGAGATCTTTCTGGGCAGCCAGGTGGTGGATTTCGATCCGTTCTTTTGGTGGACATTCGATTTTGAGCCGCAGACGGTGGATCACTACCAGACCGTTGGCTCCTACGAAATCCGGGTCAATGCGACCGGCTCCAGTATCGTCATCGAGAATGTGATCGGGTATCATACGCGCGGCGACAATCCGTCGGGGCTGGTTCAGATCGAAGCCTCGATGGCCGTCCCTTTCACAGTTCAGTTTGATGACGGGTACATGAGCTGGCCGGACAATGTGTTGGACGGGTCCAACGCGAATTACACGTTCGAGAACTCGGAACTGGGCGAAAATGCCTTTGCGGCGCGCGATGCTTTGCAGGAAGAGCGCGCGGTTCCGGAAACGCAGATTGATGGCGATGAGACCGACGAAGAACTGTATGGCTATAACAGTTCTGACCGTTTCAACGGTGGCGGCGGCGATGACGTTATTTATGCAGGTGGCGGCGACGATGAAATCGCTGGCGGCACTGGCGGCGATACCATGGATGGCGGGGCTGGCACTGACACGGCCAGCTATGCCGGCGCGACAGAGCGCGTGGGCATTCGGCTGCGCGATACCAGCTTTCAGAGCGGTGAGGCGTCAGGCGATGTACTGATCAACATCGAAAACCTGCGCGGATCTGATTTTGACGATTATCTGGGCGGGGATGACCAGCGAAACTTTATCTACGGTGGGGCGGGCAACGACCGGATTTACGGCTTTGGCGGCATCGACGAAATGCACGGCGAGGACGGGGATGATGAGCTTACCACATCCTATTGGCATGATGACCGGCTGTATGGCGGGGCCGGGAACGACGAGCTGAATGGCAGCAGCGGTGATGACTTTTTATACGGCGGCGCGGGCGATGACCGGCTGATCGCAGGATTTCAGGTCAACATCTATGGTGATCTGACTCCTGGTAATGATCTGTTCGATGGCGGGGATGGAAACGACACGGCGGAATTCTGGTGGTCGGATGACATTATGGTTGATCTGGGTGCTGGTCAGGCCGTCTATCAATCGCTGGGTGAAACGATCACGCTGATCAGCATCGAGAACGCGATAGGATCGCGTGCGAATGACCTCTTGGTGGGGAGCGACGCCGACAATCTTCTGGTTGGCGATGGCGGCGACGACACGCTTGTCGGTGGCGTGGGGAATGACACGCTGGTTGGCGATACCGAAAGTGGGTATTCCGACAACGTCGAGAACAATTTCCTCTACGGTGGCGTCGGCATCGACACCGCGCGTATTTCCGGTGACAGCACAAGTGCTGGCTATGCCTTTGTCGAGGGCGGAATCGCGATCACCACGGGCAACACCGTCGATACGGTTTATGACGATGTCGAATTCATCCAGTTCAACGATGTAACACTGACCTACGCCGAGGTCGCCGGGCCGCTGATCACCGAATTCGCCGTCATCGACGATTTCATCCGGGTTGCCGAGGCCGCCACTGTCACAATCGACCTGCTTGCCAATGATCTCGAGTATCAAGGCAACCCCATCAGCCTTGTCAGTATTGCGGGGCAGGCGGTCACACCCGGCCTCGTGGTGCGTCTTGCGTCCGGCGCAACGCTCACGGTTGAGGCGGATGGGAGCCTGACGCTGGATCAGGGTGGTGCCTATGCCTGGCTGGATGCCGGTGCATCGGCAAGCGAAACACTTGCCTATACCGCAACAGACGCCAGTGGTGTCATCAGGACTGGCACCGCAACGCTGATCATCGACGGCACCGATACCGCAACCGACCAGATCCATCTGGATCGCAATGCCTATGTCACCGAGACCGACGCCAACAATGCCGACGCGCTGCGTATCGGCAATTTTGACGTCGCGAAAACCGTATTGATCGTTGATGAGAAATACATCGATCCGAATGATGTGCCCGCTGGCGTGACCGTCGAAGAAATCAACGGTGATACCTTTGTCACCTATGGTGGCGATGACGCGGTCATCCTGAACGATGTTTCGCTGGAAACATGGCAATATGCCGCCGGACAGCAGACGCTTGGCTCTTCTTCGGGCGAAACGATCAACGGAACCGATGGCGTTGACGTCATTCAGGCGGGCGCCGGAAACGACACCGTAAATGCGGCCGCGGGCGATGATGTGGTCGTCGGCGGGGACGGTGATGACCGGCTCGAATTCTCAGATGGCGACAATATCGCCCTTGGCGGCGCGGGAGAGGACAGGATCATCGGCAATGGCTATGCTGCGAACCTGTTTTATGGCGGCGCGGACGATGACACTCTCTATGGTGCAGAACTTGGCGACACGCTGCATGGCGGGTCGGGCGATGACGTTCTGTTCGGGCGCGAAGGCGACGACATGCTCTATGGCGGGGCCGGTGATGACGATTTCTATGGCGGTGACGGCATCGACTTTTTCGATGGTGGTGACGGTTTTGACAGGCTCGAGCTTCAGAATGAATACCCGACAAGCTATAGTCCGGGGCTGATCGTTGACATGGCCAAGGGTTATTTTGGCTGGAAAGACAATTCCTACGGTATCGAGCGGTTCGAGAATATCGAATACGTGGTTGGTGGAAACGGCGACGATCTGATGCTGGGCAACGATCAGGACAACCGTCTGGATGGTGTGTCTGGTGACGACATTTCCTATGGCGGCGCGGGCAATGACACGTTGACCGACGGATACGGCAATAACGAATTCTACGGTGAGGCCGGCGACGACTATATCTACAGCTCAAGCACCGGTGACGATCTTTACGACGGTGGCGACGGGGACGACATCCTGGTCACACGCGGGGGGCAGGACACGTTCTTGGGCGGTGCTGGCAGCGACACGGTTCGGATCGGTTTCAGCATGGCTGCAACGGTCTTTGACTTCGTGAATGAAGAGATGCGCTTTGCCGGGCTTACGCTGACCATGCAGGGCATCGAAAATGCCGAGGGCGGTCGAAACAACGATACCTTCCTTGGCGACGGAGCGGCCAATTCCTTTCTTGGCGATGACGGCAACGATCTGCTGCAGGGCAATGGCGGCAATGACATCCTGAACGGCGAGGATGGCGACGATACCCACGAAGGCGGCGCAGGCGATGACATTCTGATCGGCAACCTTGGGCTTGATTCTTTTGACGGTGGCGATGGTGTCGATACGCTTGATTTCTCTTATCTAACGCAAGACGCGACCTACGATCTCGGGGCTGGCACAGTCACCTTTTCGGCGGGCGGTTCGGAGACCGCGATCAACCTCGAAAACGTCATCGGGGGTACGGGGCGTGATCAGATCACCGGCACATTGGCAGACAATATGCTGGATGGGCGCGCAGGGGATGATGTTTATACAACCGGAGCCGGTCATGATCTCGTTCGGATCGCATCAGGAACCGGTGCCGATGTTGTGACCGATTTCGACATCCACGCGGATCAGGTTGAAATCGATGGTGTGATTATCGAGCCGAACCAGACTTATGCGGGCGTTACAATTTCACAGACCGGCGCAGACTTGCTTATCGCATTCGGAAGCGGTGACAGTCTGACTCTGACCGGTGTTGACCTTGCTGAATGGCGAGCCGTGGGGCCGGACGGGATTGTGACCGGGACCAGTGGCGATGATGTGATCAACACCTCCTTTGTCGATGCTGGCGGTGACAGCATCAACGACAGCGGGCAGATCATCGAAGGTCTGGCGGGCGATGACAGGTTCTATGACGGGGCAGGTGACGACACCGTGTCCGGAGGCGCAGGCCGCGACCGCTTTTATGCAGGCGAGGGCGCGGACAGTTACGATGGCGGCTCAAACAATCTTGATGAAGTCTATTTCACGCGTTCGTCGGTCGGCCTTACGGTGGATTTGTCGGACACAGGCAACAACACTGGCATTGCGGCGGGCGACAGCTATTCCGGCATTGAGCGCCTGCAGGGGTCCAATCACGATGACGTTCTTGTTTCGGGTGGCGCGACCGTCACACTGAATGGGCGGTCAGGCGACGACGATTTCACCGACGATGCCGGCAGGGACAATTTCCGGGGCGGCGATGGGGCGGATACCTATCGGTTTGTCGCAGGTGACGGTGCGCAGGACCGCGTCTTTGATTTCCAGATTGGCGCAGACCATATTGATCTCAGCGCCTGGGGCGTGACTGATTTCAACGACCTGACGATCACCGAGGCAACGAACAGTTCAGGCAGCCTATTGGGCCGTCTGGTTGTCAGGTTCGGGTCCGAGAGTATTCGGCTGGATGGGCTGGAGACGGCGGACATTCCAAACCTTGATGCGACACATTTCACCGTTGCGCCAGACAGCGGCGATGGCGTCGTGAGCGGCACGGACGGCAACGACACGATCAAAGGGTCCTATTTCGACGCGGATGGCGACTATATCAACGGCCAGGGTCAGCTGATCCAGGGGTTGGATGGTGACGACCGCATCTATGACGGGGCCGGGAACGACACGGTTGAGGGCGGCGCGGGTCGCGATCGCTTTTTTGCTGGTGATGGGGCCGACAGCTATGACGGTGGCGATTCAAGCAATGACGAGGTGTTCTATTACCTGTCATCTTCCGGGCTAACGGTTGATGCCTCTGATACGGTTAACAGCACCGGCATCGCGGCGGGCGACAGCTATGTCAGCGTCGAACGGCTTCAGGGGTCGAATTTTGATGACATCCTGATAACAGGTGGGTCCGTGAGAGTCCTGAACGGACGCGCGGGTGACGACCAGTTCACCGACGATAGGGGCAAGGACCTGTTCGATGGGGGCAGTGGTGCGGACACTTTCCGGTTCATTTCTGGCGATGGGCAACAGGACCGGATCCTTGATTTCGAACTGGGTATCGACCTGATCGACATCAGCGACTGGGGTGCAACAGCGGTTGCCGACCTGACCTTCAGCGAACGTCTGAATGGGTCCGGCACGCCGCAAGGTGATCTGACCATTGATTATGGCAGCGAAAGCCTGCGGGTCGACGGTTTCAACGCGGCTCAGATCGCCAGCTTTGACGAAAACCAGTTCGTCTTTGCCTGATCGTTGAACGGCATCTAGACCAATATGCGACGAGCGCGCTGGGTCAGGCGTTCGTCGCAATCATTTTCAGTTGGTCGCGAAGCAATAGAAGAGGCCGTCACCTCCGGTTCCCTGAAGCGCTTCCATGCTGCATCCGCGTGACGGGTGTGCAGAGTTCCATGCGGTCGGGTGGTCGCCGCCGCCTGTGCGGTCATGGTGGCCGACCATGGCCGAGCCTTCGCCGCTTGAGGTCCAGTCGTCGCAGGCGTTGCCTTCGAGCATTCCATCAAGGTTTGACCCGGTCAGAATGTCGTGGCGGTTCGGGTTGTCTCCTCGCCCGTTGATGACGTCACCGGACTCGGAGATCGAGGTTTCCTTGGTGACGTTGTTGTTTTCGCTGTGCAGATCGTCAACGTTTACGGCCACAACGACACCATTGGCATTTGCCCAGGGTCCGGCTCCGATCCGGTTGCGGGCATTTTCGGCGCTGGATGACAGATATGCCGCCCAGGTTTTTCCGGATACCCCGGCGGCTTCGGCGAGCGAGGTGCAATAGGCATCCGCGCCTTCCAGTCCACCCAGATCAGCTCCGTTTCCCGGATTTGCGCTGGTGATGAAAAAGCTCATACCGGCATCTTGGGCCTGCGCGACGGACGCGCCTGTCAGGGACAGCGCTATGGCGAGTATTGCTCTGATCGTCATTGGACTTTTCCTTTTGCTGATGGGTGGAACTTGGTTCACGGTCTTGGCGGGCGGGATGTCGATGCTGATCCCATCGTGTCTTGGCTCCTACGGTCACGCAAGCGAAGCGGTCTGTTCCGAGAGGCCCACCGAAAGTGAGATGCGGCCTTCGTTGATCATCCATCTTCGCAAGGTATAGCTGCGCGCGCCGGCAACGTGCATCGGGTCTGCGTCAGCGAGGGCGCGTGCGTCTTCGAAGGATGCGGCGCGATAGATGATCAATCCCATCCCCTGCATCTGTGTGCCGGTTTCGTCGGACATCGGGCCAGCAAAGGCGAGCGACCCCTCACGTTCCAGCGTGTTCTGATACGCCAGATGATCCGGCAGGTTTTCCTTGATCGCTTCCGGCGCTGCTGCGGGCGTGCTGATCACGACAAAGAGTTCAAACGCAAGCGAGCCACGGGCCTGTGCCTCTGCCTTGTAGGTGTTCCATGAGGGCATATGGGTGATCCTCGATGATATGGTCAATAATATCGATTTTATTTGACACAATCACCTAATATCGCCAAATATGCAATGACCCAATCAGGAGATACACATGCGGTTCATCGTTGGTAAAACAGAAGAGACAACCTCTGTCTTTTTGATACGGGACAACGATGCCTATGATTTGACTGCGAATATACCCGAAGTTGGAAACGATCTCTCCGGCCTGGCCGCAGATCCTGCCCTTCGGAAAAAAGTTGCTGCGGCGACCGACCTGGGTGCGGTTGTTCCTCTCGGCAACATCATTCCGGCGCTTCCGCTGGCGCGACCGGGCAGCATCATTTGCCTTGGCCTCAACTATGTCGAGCACATCAAGGAAGGCGGCTATGACATTCCGGACTATCCGGCTTTGTTCATGCGGGGGCCAAATTCAATCATGCCTGCCGGTGCGCCGCTTGTGCGCCCGATCTGTTCGGAAAAGCTGGACTATGAGGCGGAATTGATGCTGATCATCGGCAAAGGCGGGCGCCATATCTCCGAGGCGGACGCACTGGATCACGTGTTCGGTTATACGGTCTTTAACGACGGTTCTGTTCGGGACTACCAGCGCAAGACCCATCAGTGGACGCCGGGCAAGAACTTTGACAATACTGGGGCGGTCGGGCCTGTTGTCGTGACCCCCGATGAACTGCCCGAGGGGGCAAAGGGGTTGAAGATCGAGAGCCGCATCGGCAGCGAAATCCTTCAGAGCTCCAACACGGGCAACATGATCTGGTCGGTGGCGCAGACCATCGCAACCATTTCCGAATACACGACGCTGGAATCCGGCGACATGATTGCAATGGGAACGCCTCCTGGTGTCGGACATGCCAAGAAACCGAACCCACGCTGGTTGAAGCCGGGTGAAACGGTCGACATCGAAATCGAGCAGATCGGGATTTGTTCAAGCCCAATTTTGGACGAAGCCGAGATTTCCGAAAGGCAAGCGGCAGAATGATGGCGGACGGAACCATCGATATCCAACGTGCAGATGCACAGCAGCGGGTGCGCGCGCTTCGCGAGCGTGTCGGGTCTCTGGATGACGAGGCAATCGATCTGATCCTGCGCGATGCACGGTCCCACTATGCCTGGACGGACCGCCCGGTCAGCGACGAAATGCTGCGAACTCTGTATGACATTGTCATCAATGGTCCGACCAGCATGAATACCTGCCCCGCGCGGTTCGTCTTTGTGCGCAGCGAGACGGCCAAGACCCGGTTGGCCAAGGCGATGAAGCCTGCGAATGTCGCCAAGATGATGGGTGCGCCGGTCACGGCCATCGTCGCGTGGGACCCAGAGTATTGGAAACGGCTGGATCTCCTGTTTCCCCATGATGACCGCAAGCCGCTGTTTGACGGCAAACCTGACTATGCGCATGATACGGCGTTCCGAAATTCCACCCTGCAGGGCGCTTACCTGATGATCGGTGCGCGCGCGATGGGGCTGGATGTTGGCGCGATGTCGGGTTTTGCCAACGCGGTGGTCGACAAGGAGTTCTTTGCCGAGAGCGGTTGGAAATCGAACTTTCTTTGCAATCTTGGGTATGCGGATGAAACCGCGCTCTTTCAGAAACTGCCCCGCTTTGCATTTGAAGACATTTGCGAGGTTCTGTGAGGTCAAATGGCGATCAGACAAAAGACCACGATCAAGATCAGGATGTCGGGCAAAGGCACCAGCCACGCGCGATCCGAGGCTTTGGTGAGGGATCTGTCCCATGTTATTGACGAACCTCTCGAACGTGGCGGTACAAACGAGGCGTTTTCGCCCACCGAAACCGCCTTTGCCGCGCTTATCGGGTGTACCAACGTGATCGGCCATAAATGTGCCGACAAGCTGGGCGTCGATATCGGGCATCTGACATTTGACATGGTGGTCGATTTCGATCGTCGGGGAGTGCTGTTGATGCAGGAGGTCGAGGTTCCGTTTGAGGCGATCGAACTGACCGTGACATCAGACGGACCGGCGAAAATCGAAGACCTTGAACGGGTCGGGGTCGAGACTGCGAAATACTGCCCGATTGCCAAACTTTATGAAAATTCGGGAACAAAACTGATGGTCAACTGGCAAAAGAACTGACCGCGCGAAACAACATAAACGGGAGGAACACATGACATTCTGGACGAGACGAATGACGCTCGGCGCGGTAATGGCCACCCTGACAGCCATGCCGGCCTTTGCAACCGAGACCATCAAGGCCGTGGTTATCGATGGCTATCCGGCACGTGCGCTGTGGGTGCAGGAATTTACCAACTTTTTCATCCCCGAAGTCGACAAGCGGCTGGCAGAAACCGGCAACTATGTCATGGACTGGCAGGAAAGCTATGGCGGCACGATCGTAAAGCCCAAAGGTGTGCTTGAGGGGATAGAACTGGGCTTGGGTGATATCGGAATCGTGACGACGATCTTTCATTCCTCCAAGCTTCCAAGTCAGGCAATCGCGGCCGTGACGCCCTTTGTTGCACCGGATTCACGCGCCGTGGCCAAGGCGGTAGATGAAATCGCCAAGGAATTCCCGGCGATGCAAAAGGAGTTCCTCAAACAGAACCAAGTCTATCTTGCGACGGGGGTGGTGCTGGATACCTATCAGGTGTTCAGCAAGGCGCCGATTTCCGGGCTTGCGGATCTTGAAGGCGCAAAGGTTGCCGGTGCGGGCATGAACCTGCGCTATATCGAAGGTATTGACGGTGCTGCAGGTGTGCGCGGTGGTTTGACCGATTTCTACAACATGCTGCAAACCGGGTTGGTGGATCATGCGATGTTGTGGCCCGAAGCGGCGGCGACTTTCAAGATTGCCGAAGTCGCACCCTATATGCTCAATGCCGATTTTGGCGCGGTGAATTCGAAGACTGTGACTGTCAACAAGGACTATTGGGATGGTTTGCCCGAAGAGGTGCAAGCGGTCCTGCAGGATGTCGCGGTCGATTATCGCGATCATGTCGCCGCGCTGACAATGGACAAGGCAGCGGAAAGCCTTGCCGCATTTGAAGCCGCGGGCGGTACTGTTGTGGAATTGTCTGCGGCGGATCGCAAGGCCTGGGCTGACGCAATGCCGGATATTGCGATGGAATGGGCGCAAGGACTGGATTCAGCTGGTGAAGACGGCACCGGAATGTTGAATGCCTACCTCGGGAAACTTGCGGATGCAGGATACACCGGGGTCCGCGATTGGTCGGCGGGGTTGGCCAACTAAGACACCACTCACCAAAGGCGAAGGGGCCGTGTGATGGCAAACGTTTTTCATACCTGGATCGCCGCGCTCACGCGCGTGGTCAGGACGGTATCAACCACTGCAAATGTCGTCGGAACGCTTGTCGTTCTGGGCCTGGTGGTGATCGTGAATTACGATGTTGTTGCACGCGGCCTCTTCAACCAGCCGTTTCGCGGTGCGGTAGAGGTGGTGCAGTTCTCGATGGTTCTGATCGTCTTTCTGCAGTTGCCGGATGTCGTGCGGGTTGATCGATTGACGCGATCCGATGGCCTGCTGTTTGTGATCGGTGACAAATACCCACGCGTAGCCGCCGCCATGCGCCGGGCAATTAACACCGGGTCCGCCATCATCATGGCGCTGATCGCGATTGCGATCTTTCCCGAGTTTACAGACATGTGGGAGACCAAGGATTTCTTTGGCATCCCCGGCGTGTTTACCGCGCCGTGGTGGCCCATCAAGCTGACCATCCTGTGCAGTGCCACGCTCTGTGCCCTGATCTTTATGCTCAAGGTCTTGTCCCGCGATGGATCGGACAAATCCGCATGACGCCTACTGAAATCGGCTGTCTGTCGGTCCTGGCCATCATCCTGTCGATCTATATCGGCGTTTACATTCCGATTGCGCTCATCAGCGTGTCGTTCGTCTCCATCTGGTTGATGCGTGACAATTTTGAGCTTGCGATGAATCTGCTCAAGATTGCGGTGGGCGACAGCGTGATGGAATACACCTTTGCCACGGTGCCGCTGTTCACCTTCATGGGGCTGATCGTGTCCAAGGCAGGGTTGGGCACCGATATCTATGACGTGATGAGCACCGGTTTTCGTAGGGTCAAAGGCGGCATCGGGATGGCAACTGTGGGCGCAAATGCGGCCTTTGCGGCGGTTACGGGGTCATCAATCGCTTCGGCGTCGGTGTTTTCCAAGGTGTCGGTGCCGCAAATGCTCCATTACGGCCACAACCCGCGATTTGCGGTTGGCGTGGTCGCGGGATCGTCGGTGCTGGGCATGATCATCCCGCCATCCGCGATGTTGATCATCTATTCCTTCGTCGCCGAGCAATCAGTTGGCGAGATGTTTCTAGCCGGTGTCATTCCCGGCCTGATGCTGGCCGTTGCCTATGTCGCTGCGATCTGGGCTATGGGGCGCTTTACCCCTAGTTTCATTGGTGGGCGCCCGGCTGAGGATTTCGAGCGGATGCCGTGGGGCATGATTGCGGGCAAGACATTGCCGACCGTTGGCCTGATTACCATCGTACTGGGCGGCATCTATACCGGCTGGCTGACACCCGTCGAGGCCGGCGCGGCGGGGGCGCTGGCCGGCTTGGTCATTGCGGCGCTGCGGGGCAAGATGACCCTGCGCGGATTTTGGGAAGCGTTGCTGGAAACCGGCCATATCACCGCGACCATTCTGTTTCTGGTCACAGCGGCTTCAATCTACAGCCGGATGTTGGGGCTGGCCGGGTTGCCAAACGAACTTGCGGATATTCTTGCCGGCAATCAGGCCAGTTTCTGGACCATCATGATCCTCTATGTGATCCTGATGCTGTTTCTGGGTACGCTGCTGGACACGGCGTCGATCATTCTGATCGTGGTTCCGCTGTTTCTGCCGCTTGTCGAACCAATGGGGTTGAGCCTTGTTTGGTTCGGTATCATCACAGTCGTCGGCGCCGAAATTGGATTGCTGACGCCGCCCTTGGGCATTTCGTGTTTTGTGATCAAGGCGACGCTGGATGACGACCGCATTTCGCTCAAGGACGTGTTCATGGGCGCGCTACCGTTTGCCGGTGTCATGCTGGTCGTGCTGATCCTGCTGATCGAGTTCCCGATCCTGAGCCTTGCCCTGCTGAACTGAGGAGATCGCCATGAGAAATGTGACCAAGGACAACATCACCGACGTGTTCATGGGCTATATGGGCGAAGACACCAACCCGCGCCTGCGAGAGGTGATGCAAAGCCTTGTCACGCATCTGCACGCCTTTGCAAAAGAGGTGAACCTGACCCACGCGGAATGGCAGATGGGGGTCGAATTCCTCGAACGCTCCGGCGCGATGTGTGACGCAGAGCGACACGAATTTGTCCTGCTGTCCGACGTGCTGGGCCTGTCATCACTTGTGGACATGATCAATTTCAAGCCCGGCGGCACGTCTTCCAGCGTTTTGGGCCCGTTTCACATCTCCGGGGCGCCGCCTTTGCCGATCGGGGGGGATTTGCGCGGTGATCTCGACGCGCCGGTACTGCTGGCGCAAGGCATCGTCAAAGACACCGACGGTCAGCCGATTGCCGGGGCCACAGTCGACATCTGGCAAACCGCGCCCAATGGACTCTATTCCAGTCAGGATCCGGAACAAGGCACCTATTCCTTTCACGGGATCCAGACGACGGGTGCCGATGGGCGGTATGCCTTTACCAGCGTAAAGCCTGTTGAATACGAAGTTCCCACTGACGGGCCGATCGGCGAGTTCTTTGAGGCCTGCGGTCGCCATGCATGGCGACCGTCGCATCTCCACTTTATCGTCAAGGCAGATGGCTTCCGACCCTTGGTGACCGAGGTGTTTCCCGACGATGATGCTTATCTGGATCAAGACACGGTGTTCGGCGTCCGCGAAGATTTGGTAATGTCCTACTGGCACATGCCAGCGGGGACGTTCCCTGACGGCTTTGCGCTTTCTGGCAGCGTAGATGGGCCATATTTGCAGGTCGATTTCGATTTGACGCTGGTTGAGGCATAGCCTTGCCACCTCAACACCACGTCAAAACGATCTAGGGCAGTTCTGCGGCCGCAATCGCATCGGCCAGAAACGCGCCTGTCTTGCGATAGTGCGAAAGAAGCTGAGCTGTCGCGCTCTCTGCGTCTCCGGAGATTGCAGCTCGCATGATCGCTTCGTGCTCGGAGGACACATCGCGCTTGGTATAGTTTAACGCACTGCCAGCCAGATATCGGTAGCGGATGTTCAGATCATACAGCTGCGAGCAGAATTTCATCAGGATCGGCGCGTCGCATTGCATGAGAAGCGCCATGTGAAATGCCTTGTGCAAGGCCTCGAACGTAGGATCGTTACTTTGCTTGGCACGGGTCATGCGGTGGTGGCAGAGAACGACGTATTCTTCCCATTGTTCGTTGCGATTTGCGATGCTCTTGCGCAACGCTCGGTCTTCAAGATCACAGCGCAGTTCGAGTATTTCTTCAAAGTTGCTCTGACTGGTGGGGGCAACTCGAAATCCGCGTTGATCGAGCCGTTCCACCAGATTGTCTGAGGTCAACAGGCTCAACGCCTCGCGGATTGGCGAAGCCCCGGTGCTCAGGCGTGCGCGCAGACCCTCGATTTTCAGTTTTTCACCTGGCTTTAGTGCACCTGTAACGATCAGGTTCTGGATGGCGAGATATGTCCGGTGCGTCGCCGATGTTTCGGATGCCGGTCGATCGGTCGCAATGATGGTCGAAGGGGACTGCATGCGTCCATAATATCGATTTTCTGGGCGGTTCAAAGCACTAAAGATGCAAGACTTGCTGCGTCACCGAATTGTTTGTTGGGTGGGGCTAACCGCTTCTGGAACGAGGTGATGGACCTCAGAACAGACCCGCTGCGCCTGAACTTTCTGGCGCGTGTCACACTGGATGCGGCGCAGGATACCTTCTTGAATTTCGAGAAATCGCGCATCCGGTCATCTGACGATGTAGTGTTGGTCAGAAAATCCGTCGAAGCGGTTTGCGCTCCGCATCTCAACAACGTCGACGTGGTCATGAATTTTGACGACCTCAGAAGAAACGATGAGGTTGCCGCCGCGTAGGCCACGATGGGTTCCGATTTGCAGGAGCGGTATTAACTGGAAGTATCACGCTATGCAGGTTCGGCCTTCATGCGCATGAAACTGAGCAAGGTCTTTCCCGAGAGCCGCATCCGTAATTATGAATCCGAAGAACAAGCCAATCGATACCTAGTCAGCAAGAAAGCAATCCAATGAAGATGCTCCGCCTCGACCATGTGAATGTCAGAACCACCAAACTGGATGAGATGGTGGGTTTTTATGAACAGATACTGGGCCTGACCACAGGCGCGAGGCCGGACTTTCCGTTTCCGGGTGCGTGGATCTATATCGGGGAACATCCGGTCATCCATCTTGTCGGAGTGGCAAAAGAATGCGCTTCGATAGAATCCAAGATTGAGCATTTCGCGATTCAGGCAGCGGGGCTTGCGGAATTGCTCGAAAGGTTGAAGGCGGCGGATATCCGTCATTCGGTTGATCAGGTGCCTGGCATGCCAATCGTTCAGGTGAATTTGGAAGACGTCGATGGCAACCATATTCATATCGATTTTCATACCGATGAGATGAGCGCCTCTGATTAACGAGACTGCGGCAAATCCCTGCGATACGCAGCCATTAGCGCCTAGTACGTAGTTCGCAGCCAGTACCCGATGCGCCGCAATAGGTTTGACCTCCGGATCGAGGCCGCGACATCATTGACAACGCCGGGACGAGTCGCAACTCTGGTGGCAAGTCGCGCCGCGCCCATTCTCTCCTTGCGTGCATGGCTCACCCAAATGTCAAAAGGAGGCGATCGTTGCGCGTTGCAGTTGCGAGTTTTGAGTATGAGGGCAACAGCCTTTCGCTTCGTGTTGAGCGGCGCGAAGATTTCGAGCGCAAGGGATTGTTGAAAGGCGATGCGATACTGGCGCACGTCAAAGGCAAGGAAACCGCGTTGTCTGGCGGAATCGGGGTTCTGGAGGAAGCGGGCTTTGACCCTATACCGACATTGGCTGCCAAAGGTGGGGCCGGTGGCCATGTCGAGGAAACGTTCTTTCAGGAGACGCTGGCAGACATTGCCGAACGCGTAAAGGAAGCCTTGCCACTGGATGGCGTTTTTCTGGCACTGCATGGCGCCATGATCTGCGGCGAAGAAAAAGACCCCGAAGGCGCGATTTTGACGCAGGTTCGCGAGATCGTGGGCCCTGATGTCCCCATTGCTGCAAGTCTTGACCTGCATGCGCACGTCACGGACCGAATGGTTGAAATGGCGGATATTCTCGTGGGGTACGAAACCTATCCGCATGTCGATGCGCTCGAGACGGGGCGCAATGCAGCCAAATTGTTGGTGCAGACCCTGCGAGGTGAGATCACTCCGGTCGTTAAGCTGCGCAAATACAACGCCATCGTGCCGGTGTTGGGCGGGGCAACGCTGGGCGATGCGCCCATGGCCGAAGTCGCGGCACGGGCGCGGGCGATGGAAGCAGACGGCCGGGCGCTGAGCCTCAGCTATTTTCCGGTTCAGCCGTGGCTGGACATGGCGGACGTGGGGATAACCGGCGTCGCTGTGACCGATGGCGATGTTGCAGGGGCGAGCGCTGCCGCGCAGGAGATTCTTGATGAAATGTGGCAGCGGCGGCGCGCGTTCGAACTTGACGCGCTGACGGCGGATGAAGCCGTGCCCGTGGCTTTGGAAATGGATGCAAAAACAGTTCTGTTGATTGATGCGCCCGACAGCATCGGTGGCGGGGCTGCCGGCGATTCTCCGACATTGCTTGCGGCAATCCTGAAACACGCACCCGATGTGCCGTCCGCGATCAGCATCTATGACCCGCATGCCGCGAAGCGGGCCTTTGATCTCGGCGAGGGAGCGGAGGCAGAGTTCAGCATCGGCGCATGGCTTGACACGCGTTGGGTGCCGCCGGTCAAGGTGACGGCGACGGTCCAGAGCCTGCATGACGGGCGCTTTGTGTATCGCGGTGGCCCGATTGGAAACACCGAAGTCTCGCTGGGACCTTCGGCGGTGCTTCGTGTTGGCGGCTTGCAATTGCTGGTCGCGAGCCACGCGCTGTACGAACATATGGACGAACATTATGCCGCCTGCGGGATCGACATTTCCGGCTGTCGTCTGGTTTCGTTCAAGAATCTGATGAATTTCCGCAAACTGCTGTCGGATGATGTGGATTTTATCGCATTGCATGGCCCCGGAGGCACGCCGCTCCGGTTGCAGGATATTGCATGGGAGAACCGCAAGCGCCCCAATTGGCCTGCTGACGATATGGAGACACCGCAACTGCTCTAGAAACGACAAGAAAGCGCGGCAAAGCCGCCAGCCACTTCAGAGAGGACATGCCACTATGAAACGCCGTACACTTTTGGGGGCCGCCGCAGCGACCCCATTCCTGTCGCTTCCCGCGCTTGGTCAATCGGGTGAAACGAAGGTACTGAAATATGTACCGGCGTCGAACCTGACGGTCCTTGACCCGATTTTCACCCCTGCGGCGGTTTCGGTGACGCATGGGTACTGTGTGTTCGACACGCTTTATGGTGTCGACGCCAACCAGACGCCGCGGCCACAGATGGCAGAAGGGCACACGGTGTCCGATGACGGGCTGGAGTGGCGGATTACGCTTCGCGACGGGCTGAAATTCCACGACGGCGAACCGGTGCGCGCGCAGGATTGCGCAGCAAGCCTTGCTCGCTGGGCACAGCGCGATCCTTTTGGTCAGGCCCTGAATGCGGCGACCGAGTCGTTTGGCCACGCGGATGACAAGACCATCGTGATAAAGCTGACCCGCCCCTTTGGCCCGCTGCTGAATGCGATTGGCAAGCCGCATTCACGCCCGGCCATGATGATGCCGGAACGGCTCGCAAAGACCGATCCGCAAACTCAGATCACCGAGATGGTCGGATCTGGCCCCTATCGGTTTCTGGCGGATGAATACGTCTCGGGTGACCGGGTGGTCTATGAAAAGTTCGCAGATTACGCTCCGCGCGAGGGCGCGGCGGAATGGACGTCGGGTGGCAAGCAGGTCAATTTTGACCGGCTGGAATGGCAGATCATCCCGGACGCCGCCACCGCAATTGCCGCGATTCAGGCGGGCGAGGTTGACTGGCTGGGCGCGGTCCTGACCGACCTGCAACCGATCCTCGAAGTGCATCCGGATGTGAACCTTCATCGCACTGACCCCTATGGCATCATGCATGTCATTCGGTTCAACCACCTGATTGCGCCGTTTGACAACGTCGAGCTGCGGCGGGTGGTGATGCAGGCGGTCGATCAGGTGCCGTTCCTGCAGTCCGTCGCCGCGAACGAGGCGGACCGCGAAGAATGTCTGGCGCTCTTTCCTTGTGGAACGCCGAATGTCGAGCAATTGGGCGAAGGCATCATCGGCAGTCTTGATATCGAGGCCGCAAAACAGGCCGTGATCGAGGCCGGGTACAAGGGCGAGCCGGTGGTCATTCTCAACCCGACAGACATCGCGTCGATCCACCCGCATGGTCTGTTGGCCGCCGATCTTCTGAGCAAAATCGGGTTTAACGTCGATCTGGTCGAGACCGATTGGGGCACCGTGGTGCAACGCCGCGTATCCAAGGAGACGGTCGAAAATGGGGGTTGGAATCTGGCCGCGACGAACTGGCCTGCAATCTCGATCAACAACCCGGCAACCAACGCGACGACACGCGGTCTGGGCGATTCCGGCTGGTGGGGCTGGTATGAGGATGCCGAGATGGAGCAGCTCGTCGTCGACTGGCTGGCGGCGGCTGACGAAGAGGCGGCGGCCAAGCTTTACCTTGACGTCCAGCAACGGGCGATCGACATGGTGCCGACACTGCCGCTGGGACTGTCCTATCGATCCGGTGCCGTGCGCGCAAACTTGCAAGGTGCACTGCAAGGGTCGGTCGACATGTTCTGGAATATCCGTCGATCGTGACCCGATTTGATAAACTGCAGCGTGGCCCCCGTGGCCGCGCACGGAAGGCATAGCACCGATGGCCAGCTACATCCTTCGCCGCATCCTCGCGACCATACCGGTGGTGCTGTTCGTGATGTTGTTTGTCTTCAGTCTGCTTTACATCACACCCGGCGATCCGGCGGCGATCCTGGCGGGCGATCAGGCCACGCAGGCAGAGATCGAGGCGATCCGCACTGATCTTGGTCTGGATCGCAGCTTTCCAGTGCGCTTTGTCGAATGGTCCACCGGCGTGATGCAGGGTGATTTTGGAACATCCATATTCACCCAACTGCCGGTCTCAAAAATGATCCTGCAGAGGGTCGAGCCGACATTGTCGTTGATGGTCGTGACCATGATTATCGCCATCGTGGTGGCCGTGCCATTGGGTGTTCTGGCGGCATGGAAACATGGCAGTATCCTTGATCGGGTGATCATGCTTTTTGCGGTGCTTGGGTTCTCGGTACCGGTGTTTGTGATCGGTTATGTGCTTGCCTGGACGCTTGCCCTGCAACTGGGTTGGCTGCCGGTGCAAGGCTATACGCCCTTCGCAGACGGGCTCTGGCCATGGCTGCGCAGCCTGCTGCTGCCTTCAATCACGCTCGCCACTTTTTACATTGCCATCATCGCGCGGATCACCCGTGCAACCATGTTGGAAATCATGCAGCAGGATTACATTCGCACCGCGCGGGGCAAGGGCGTGTCTGAAAGCGCGGTCCTGTTTGTGCATGCGCTCCGCAATGCCTCGGTGCCGATTGTGACGGTCGTCGGGATCGGCATAGCGCTGGTCATCAGTGGCGCGGTCGTGATCGAGAGCGTTTTTGCGCTGCCCGGTCTGGGGCGGCTGACGGTGGATTCGATCCTGCGACGTGACTATCCGGTGATACAGGCGGTGATCCTGATCTTCAGCTTTGTCTATGTCGTCATAAACCTGCTGATCGACCTGAGTTACACCGTTATCGACCCGAGGATCAGATATTGACCGATCTGCCCCACGAGACTGAAAAGTTCCCGGCGGCGCGCGTCATGCCCGCGATCCTTTCGGCACCAAAGCGACATTCAGGTGTGATCCGGTCGCTGCGCCGTCACCCCACGATGTGGCTGGGGGGTGCGCTGTTGGTGCTGGTCGTGCTGGTGGCAGTTTTTGCGCCCCTGATTGCGACGACTGATCCGGCGGCACTGAACCCGGCGTTGCGGGTGCGTGCGCCATCAGCCGAAGCGTTTTTCGGCACCGATATGCTCGGTCGGGATATCTTCTCGCGTTGCGTCTATGGTGCGAGGGTATCGCTGATCGTCGGGCTTGGCGTTGCGGTTCTGGCCTCTGCCGTCGGTATGGTGATCGGGCTGATCGCCGGCTTCACGCGTTGGGCCGACGGGGTGATCATGCGGGTCATGGACGGGATGATGTCGATCCCTGCGATCCTGTTGGCTATTGCCCTGATGACGCTGATGCGAGGCGGATCGGTATTCAATGTCATCCTTGCCATCACGCTGGCCGAAATTCCACGCGTTGCCCGGTTGACCCGCTCGGCGGTTCTGTCGGTGCGCGAACTGGCCTATGTCGAGGCGGCAGTAGCCTGCGGTACGTCAAAATTCGGGATCATCCGTCAGCATATCCTGCCTAACACCATTGCGCCCATCACGGTTCAGGCGACTTATATCTGCGCCTCGGCGATGATAACCGAGGCGATCCTGTCGTTCATTGGTGCGGGGCTGCCAACGTCCATCCCATCATGGGGAAACATCATGGCCGAAGGGCGGGCCCTTTGGCAGGTCAAACCGAACATCGTGTTCTTTCCGGCGATTTTCCTCTCGCTCACCGTGCTTGCTGTCAATTTGTTGGGCGACGGTTTGCGGGATGCCGTTGATCCGCGTTTGGCAAAGCGGATTTAATGGCGATGAAACTCTTGGAAGTCACAGACCTGCAGGTCCATTTTCAGACGGATCGAGGCGTCAACCGCGCGGTTGACGGGCTTTCCTTTGCCATTGATCAGGGTGAGGCGCTGGCCATCGTTGGCGAATCCGGATGCGGCAAATCCGTCACGTCGATGTCGATCCTGCGCCTACTTCCGACGCCACCCGGCAAGATCGCCGGTGACATCATGTTTCGCGGCAAGGACCTGTCGCAAAACTCCGAACGCGAGATGCGCCGCCTGCGCGGGGGTGAGATCAGCATGATCTTTCAGGAACCCATGTCCTCGCTGAATCCTGTCTACACCATCGGGAAACAGATCGGCGAAGCCGTGCGCCTGCATACCAGGGTCGGCACGCGCGAAGGTCGCAAACGCGCCATAGAGATGCTGACACTTGTTGGCATTCCATCGCCGGAGCAGCGGGTTGACGAGTACCCGCATCAACTCTCTGGCGGAATGCGTCAGCGCGCGATGATCGCGATGGCGCTGGCGTGCAATCCGGCATTGCTGATCGCAGACGAACCCACCACCGCTCTGGATGTGACCATTCAGGCGCAAATTCTCGATCTATTGCGTGACCTGCGCAAACGCACCGGAACCGCGATCCTGCTGATTACGCATGATCTGGGTGTGGTTGCCGAATTCGCGGAACGGGTGCTGGTGATGTATGCGGGGCGCAAGGTGGAAGAGGCGAGCGTGACGGACCTATTTGCCGATCCCCGGCATCCCTATACCAAAGGTCTGATTAATGCGGTGCCAAAACTGGGCCATGCGCGCAGCGGCGCGGGCCAGGGGCAATTGGCTGAAATACCCGGCCGTGTTCCGGACCTGACAGAACCAGTGCACGGGTGTGTCTTTGCCCCCCGCTGTCCTCGTGCCGAAGCAGTGTGCAGCCGTATCGACCCCGCACTTGAGCAAAAGGCGCAGGATCATTTCGCCGCCTGTCATTTCGCCTCGAAGGGGGAGTTGAACGCCAGTGTCTGACACCCGGCCAGATAACACTGCACTCGTCGAAGTGCGGGATATGAAGAAGTATTTTCCGATCCCCGGCGGATTGCTCGGCCGCGCGGTCAATCATGTCAAGGCGGTGGACGGGGTAAGCTTTGCAGTGCATCGGGGAGAGACGTTGTCGCTTGTGGGGGAATCCGGTTGTGGAAAATCCACTGTCGGGCGTTGTGTCGCGCGCCTGCTGGACCTGACATCGGGCGCGTTGATGCTTGACGGCAAACGGATCGACGGGCTGGCCGAAAGCAGCCTCAAACCCTTTCGCAAGCGGCTCAACATCGTTTTCCAGGATCCGTTTTCCAGCCTGAACCCCCGCATGACGGTTGAGGCGCTGGTATCAGAACCCTTACGCAGCCACGGGCTTGTATCATCGCGAGCCGAACGGCACGAGCGCGTGGCAGAACTGCTGGAAACGGTGGGCCTTTCGCCCGACATCATGGACCGGATGCCGCACCAGTTCTCGGGCGGGCAGCGACAGCGCCTGTGCATCGCGCGGGCGCTGGCGTCAGAACCCGAATTTATCATTTGTGATGAAGCCGTCTCTGCGCTGGATGTGTCGGTGCAGGCCCAGATCATCAACTTGCTGATGCGTTTGCAGCGCGATTTGGGCCTTGCGATCCTCTTTATCTCGCATGATCTGGCAGTGGTCGAACATCTGAGCGATCGCGTTGCTGTCATGTATCTGGGCCGGATCATGGAAATCGCGGACCGCGATACGCTGTTCACCGCGCCCTGCCATCCCTACACACAGGCGTTGCTGTCAGCCGTGCCATTGCCTGATCCAATGGCGCATCGCGACCGGGTGATCCTGAAGGGTGAAGTGCCAAGCCCGATCAACCCGCCCAGCGGTTGCCCGTTTCGCACGCGCTGTCCGATTGCAATGGAAATTTGTGCGCGCGAACGTCCAGAGTTGGTTGAATTCGCCCCCGGTCAGAGCGTTGCCTGCCATTATCCGAACACGGCCCGAGACTGACAGGTCGCTTAGTTCTTCAGCCCATAGGCTAACCGAATCGCCTTTTGCGTTCCGGGACCGAACTGTCCATCAATGGCGCCTGCATAGAATTCGAAATCCTTCAGTCGGGCCTGCAGCGCGCGACGGGTCTGAGGGCTGAACATATTGGGACGGGTTGTAAGCAGGTCAAGCACATCCGAACTCCCCGACCGCAGGGCGGAATAGAGATAGTCTGCGGCGTCGCCGGGGCCTTTGCTTTCAATCAGTCCGTCATCGATCAGGGCCGCAAAATTGAACAGGGCTTGCGGGTGTCGCAGGTCGGCGGCACGCTCAAACAGTTCCAGCGCCTTTTGCGGATTGGCAGGCAGGCCCAACCCGCCTTGATAATGCATGAAACCGAGATCGTTAATCGCATCCGCATAATCCTGCGCGGCCGAAGCTTGATAGAGTTCAAGCGCTCGTGCTTCATCGACCGGAACACCGGTGCCGCGCTCATAGATTTTGGCAAGTTCAAACTGCGCCTCGGCAGACCCGGCGGCAGACGCCTTTTCAAGGAATGCGACGGCCTGTTCCGGATCAAAGCGCCCTTCGTTGGGGTTGAGCCTCATATAGGCAAGGCCCAGCATCGAGCGGGTGTCGCCAAGTTCCGCAAGGGCGAGTAGCTGATCTTCCTGATCGGGTTTGATCGCGGCCCATGCGGCCTGACCGGCAATGCCCGAAACGTCGACTTGACCATCTGCAGCCCCGGCCAGATAAAATGGAATACCCGTTAGCGAGCCGTATGTATGCGGCTCTTGCAGGTTTTTGGTTTCCTGCAGAACCATGTCGCGCACCTGACGGAACATCAGGCTGATTTCCAATCCGGGCTCCGCCATCTTGGAAATCAGCGCCTGCGCATAGGGACTGTTTTCGCCGGTTCCGTCCAAGGCAACCTGACCGTCCCGCGCGGCGAATGCCACCAGAGTCCCGCGATCGGGGCGGGCCGGGGCCAGACCGCCTCCACCGCGGGTAGCCTGATCGGTGGTTTGAGTCGGGGCAGGTGCCGAAGCGGAGAGGTCGATTGCATCGCCTAGTGGATTGTCCCGGCAACTGTCGAGAATGACGATCCGCATCTTGCGGGCATGTTCGACCGAGGCGAGCAATTGCTTGAGAGAGATCGACTGGCGCTGCACATCCAGATTCGAGCCGATTTCTGCATCGACGGGGATCAGGAAGTTTTCACCCTGCACCTCGACCCCGTGACCGGCAAAATAGATCAGGGCAAGATCGGCCGTTTCAGATCGAAAGGCAAAATCGTCCATCAACTGGCGCAATTCGTCGCCGGTTGCGTCGAGCGACAGCGTGACGTCAAATCCGATGCCTTCCAGAGTTTGGGCAATGGCGCGGGCATCGCTGCGGGTGTTGTCGAGAGGTTCGATGGACTGATACGCGCCAAGGCCCAAGACCAAGGCAACCCGTTCGGTGGCCGCCACAGCGCCTCCGGCAATTGCACAAAACATGCAAACTGCGATAAATCTGATCGCCAAACCCATTTCGTTTCCTACCAAAGTATTCGCACCCGCAGGCGCTATCCTATCGCAATCGAACGGGAATTACAGGTCAGTTATTCGTGACCTTGGCCGCCATGTCGATGTCGCGAACAGGCAAGACAGTTGGCCAGCTGCGTACCCATCCTGCGACAAGAGGATGTGGAGCGCGAAGATGGCATCTTCGACCTTTAACCATTTGCTGGAGGAGGCCCGCAAGGTCCACGCCGCACACCCGGCCTTGCGTGATTTTTGCCCGTTTCCGGGTGATTTGCAACCGCAGCCTTTGACACCGCATCGCATCGGAGGGGCAGACCTGATGGCGCATGACCCCGGAACATCCGATGCGGACCTGATGCCGTTACGCGATGCATTTCTGGCCGGGGCGGATGATGCGACCTGGCGCGAAACCTATCGCGATACCAACATCGGTGACGATTTCCTGTCGCGGTTTGGCTGCTATTGCCTGATCGGTGAGGGCGGCGGGTGGAGTAGCGCGCAGATGGCAAGTTACGTGGTCTATATGCCGCCGGGGCTGTATTACCCTTGGCACCATCATCCGGCGGAAGAGCTGTATCTGGTGTTGTCCGGTCAGGCCCAATTCCATCGTGCCGGAGAGGGTTCTGAAGCCCTTGTATCAGGCGACAGTTCTTTTCATGGCTCAAACCAGTCTCATGCGATGCAAACTTTCGATCATCCGGTTATGGCCTATGTGCTTTGGCGTTCAAATCTGGACGTGCCGCCGGTTCTGACACAACCTGAAGCGTTCGCAGTGATCAACTGACGCCGGCAACGACCTTTTGCGCCGGACGCACCAGCCCGCCAAGCGCGATAATGTGATCCACGACCTTCTCCACGCCTTTGCCCGATTTGACCTCGGCAAACACGAACGGGCGGGAACCGCGCATCCGGGCGGCGTCCCTGTCCATCACGTCGAGAGAGGCCCCGACATGGGGGGCAAGATCAGTCTTGTTGATGATCAGCAGGTCGGATTTGGTGATCGCCGGGCCGCCCTTGCGGGGGATTTCTTCGCCGGCAGCGACGTCAATGACGTAAAGCGTGATATCCGCAAGTTCCGGGCTGAACGTGGCAGACAGGTTATCGCCGCCGGATTCGATCAGCACAATTTCCAGATCGGGAAACCGGTCCGACAATTCGGCAACCGCGGCGAGGTTGATCGACGCATCTTCGCGGATCGCCGTGTGAGGGCATCCGCCGGTTTCCACGCCCTTGATCCGCTCCAGCGGCAGAGCCTGCATGCGCATCAATGCTTCGGCGTCTTCCTGCGTATAAATGTCGTTGGTGATTGCCGCGATCGAGAAGTCATCGCGCAGCGCGCGGCAGAGAGCAGCGGTCAGGGTGGTTTTGCCAGCGCCCACGGGGCCGCCGATACCAATACGCAAGGGACCGTTCTGGGATGTCATGAGCGAAAGAGCCTCGAATATTGGGTTTCGTGTTTCATTGATGCAATGTCGGCGGCAAAGCAGCAACTGCCGATATCATCCAGTGTTTGGGTTTGCGCAGTTGTGGCAAGCGTTTCGCACAACGGCGCAACAGCGGCCAGCGCGGCCTGACCTTCGGTCTGACCCAATGGAACCAACCGGATTGCGGCAGAGGTCAGGTTGCCCGCAAAGGCATGCAGGTACATCGCCAGCGTTTCACCCAATGGCAGGCCAAGCATCCGCGCGGCGGCGCCTATGGCCACCGGATAGCAGAGATCCGAGAGCGGCGCGGGCCAGATGTCGGATGTCAGGCTGGAAAAGGCTGTGCCTTGCAGGGAGGTTTCCATCAACCGCTCTTGCGACGGGGCCAGCGCGCGGGCGGTTGCGTCGATCTCCGCTATGGTTGCCGCGTCCGATGCGCCATAGGCGGTGGCAAGCAGAATGGTATCGGACTGACCCGAGCCATGCGTCAGGATATCTGTCAGCCAGCCCTGAAACGACGGCGCATCAGAAACATCGCCGCATTCAACCGCCCATTCCAGCCCGTGTGAATAGCTGAACGCGCCGACCGGGTAGGACGGCGAAAGCCACTGGGCCAGCGTCAGCAGGGCGGCAGTGTCAGTGGGCATGGGAATGCGTTCGACCATGCCCATAGGCGCCGCCTTCGGGGGTGAAAGGTTCGGTGATTTCGCGGGTCTCGGCACCAACCTTGGCGAGCATGTCGCGAATGACGTGATCGCGCTGAATCAGCAGGCGGTCAGTCTCGATCTGGCAGGGTGTGTGCCGGTTGCCGATATGCCAGGCAATTCTTGCCAGATTGTCGCCGGTCACTTCGAGCAGGGGTTCAGGTGCCGCGAAAACATGGACCTCTTCGCCAGAGTCCAGAATCAGCGCAAATCCGTGTCCGAGAGATGTGGTTTTGGGGAGATCTACCAGCAGCGGCTGGCCGTCGTCCAGATACAGCACCTTGCGGCGGAGAAACCGTGCATCATAGTCCAGATGTACTGTGCCAAAGGGGACAGTGCTGTGGCAATGATCGCTATAGGTGTGGGCGGATATCGGGGGGGCGGTCATGACCGCCCCCCGATTGTTGTCAGGCCCAGAATACGTCGTGAAAGACGTGACGCGCGATTTCCGAACGTTTCAGTCCGCGCTCTTCCAGTTCTTCGTCGCTGAGACGTTGCAGCGCTTCGACCTGACGGACGCGCGCATTCGACGTGCTCATGGCAACCAGCGCATTTCCTATAGCGGAAAAAAAGCGGCTGATCGGATTGCCCGCAGGGGCAAACGCTTGGTGGGTTGCAGTATAGTGTGACATTGGAAACAATTCCGGTCGTGTTGTGGTCTCCTCCCGTGCCACAGAGGTAGGACTCGGGCGGACCATCTTCTAGGCGTATTTTCGAATAGCCGCTGTGCATTCTGGGCATGGCTGGGCGCGTTGCCGCCCGCAGCCTATCCCACTTGGACCATCCGAATACCTGCCTTAGATGTGCAGCAGGTCGCGATACACGTGATGCACGATATAGTCGCGTTTCACACCGATCTCGGCGAGTTCTTCGTCGGTCATGGCGTTCAGTCTGTTGATTTGGTCCATCCGCGAGCGTCGCTCGGCATAGCTGATGAAGCCGCGCTTCAGGGCCTCGCCAAAGCTGCGCAGACGCGATGAGACGTGGGACGCTGTTTGGTTGGAGATTGAAAGTGCAGTCATTGGAAACCTCGATCATATTTGTTTCAGGTTTCCTCCCTTGTATATATGGATAGCATCTGGGGCTTACTGTGACCAATGCCGATGCCGAATGGTCGCTATGCACGTGCAGCATTTCTTGTCTAACCTTTTGCATCAGAACAGGAAATATCGCTGCGCCATTGGCAGAACTTCGGCGGGTTGGCAGGTCAAAAGCTCGCCATCGGCCCGAACTTCGTAGGTTTCCGGGTTCACATCGATCACCGGCGTTGCGTCGTTCAGGATCAGGTCCTTCTTGCCAATGTTGCGCGTATTCCTCACGGCGGCGGTGTTCTTGGCGAGGCCAAGTGACGCCCCGATCCCATCGGCCTGCGCCGCGTCAGAGACAAAGATGATGGCCGAACGTTCGACCGAACGCCCGTAGGCTCCGAACATTGGCCGGGAATAGACCGGCTGCGGGGTCGGGATCGACGCGTTGGGGTCGCCCATCTGCGCACAGGCGATGGTGCCGCCCAACAGGACCATTTCCGGCTTTACCCCGAAAAATGCCGGATCCCACAGGACGAGGTCGGCGCGCTTGCCTTCTTCGATGCTTCCGATCTCGTGGCTCATGCCGTGGGCTATTGCGGGGTTGATGGTGTATTTGGCGATGTATCGACGGACGCGCAGATTGTCGTTGTCGCCCTTTTCGTCGGGCAGCGCGCCACGCTGTTTCTTCATTTTGTCAGCGGTTTGCCAGGTTCGGATGAGGACTTCGCCCACCCGGCCCATCGCCTGACTGTCCGACGCGATGATCGAAAACGCGCCCATATCGTGCAGAATATCCTCGGCAGCGATGGTTTCGCGCCGGATGCGGCTTTCGGCAAAGGCGACGTCTTCCGGGATGGACTTGTCGAGGTGGTGACAGACCATCAGCATGTCAAGATGTTCTTCCAGCGTGTTCACCGTAAAGGGGCGCGTCGGGTTGGTCGACGAGGGCAAAACATGATCTTCGCCGCAGATCTTGATGATGTCGGGGGCATGGCCGCCACCCGCACCTTCGGTATGAAAGGCGTGAATGGTGCGACCCTTCATGGCCGCGACGGTGTTTTCCACAAAGCCGCTTTCGTTCAGGGTGTCGGTGTGGATCATCACCTGCACATCCATGTCGTCAGCGACTGACAGACAACAATCGATCGCAGCGGGGGTTGTGCCCCAATCTTCGTGCAGCTTCATCGCGCAGGCACCCGCATTGACCATCTCGACCAGGGCAGCGGGCTGGCTGGCGTTGCCCTTGCAGGACAGGCCAAAATTCATCGGAAAGGCGTCAAGCGCCTGCATCATCCGCCCGATATGCCAGGGTCCCGGTGTGCAAGTCGTGGCCAACGTACCATGCGCCGGCCCGGTGCCGCCGCCCAGCATGGTGGTGACGCCGGAGTGCAGCGCGTCCTCAATCTGTTGCGGGCAGATGAAATGGATATGGCTGTCAAAGGCACCTGCTGTCAGGATGCGACCTTCGCCGGCAATGGCCTCGGTGCCGGGGCCGACGATGATGTCCACACCGGGTTGCGTATCGGGGTTGCCCGCCTTGCCGATCTTGTGAATGCGCCCATCCTTCAGGCCGACATCCGCCTTATAGATACCCGAATGATCGACGATCAGCGCGTTGGTAATGACAGTGTCCACCGCGCCACCGGCCCGCGTGACCTGAGACTGGCCCATGCCGTCGCGGATCACCTTGCCGCCACCAAATTTGACCTCTTCGCCATAGGTGGTGAGGTCGCGCTCGACCTCGATGATCAGGTCGGTATCGGCCAGCCTGACCCGGTCCCCGGTGGTGGGGCCAAACATGGCGGCATAGTCGGCACGGGCGATGGTGGCGGGCATAGGTGCTCCTGTTCAAAGGATGTTGTTGACGAAAAGCCAGAAGGCGGCAGAGGCAAGGCATGCGAACACCCAATAGGCACCCGACGTCACCTCGATGGCCCGGCGCAGGGGGGCGCGCTGAACATCCAGCCGGTTGAACCCGATCTCGGGTGTGGCAAGCAGCGTCTGTTCGACGGTCTTCAGATGATCGACCGAGCTGAAGATCACGAAATACAGCGTCAGGCAGCGCAGACCGGCCAGCGATACGATGATGAAGGGAATTGCGCTGACGTAGATCTGCGCCCGCTCAATGCCCTCGGTCAGCCCGGAGATCGAAAACGAAGCAAAGGCCGCAGCGCCTGCGATGGCGAACCGTTCGGTTGCGGTGACAAGCGACACATAATGCCGAATTGCGGATCCGAGTTCGCGATACTCGGCCAGTGCGAAATCCTTCTCGAACTCCGGTGTGGACAAGGCCGAATTCATGCCTCGTCCGCCTGAAACACCGCGTCCACCGGCGTCTGCAACCCGGTCACAAGCGCGTTGGTTTGCGCAGCCATGCCGATCACCGCGAGCAATTCGGCATGCATTTCGGGTGTCATGCCCTTGGCCGTGGCGGCTGCGGTGTGGGAATGCACGCAGTATGAACAGCCATTAGCGGTCGAAACTGCGACATAGATCATTTCCTTGACCAACGGATCGAGCGCGCCGGGCGCCATCACTACCTTGAGCCGGTCCCAGGTGGCGCGCAGCAGCGCCGGGTCATTGGCAAGCGAACGCCAGAAATTGTTGATGAAATCCGTCTGGCGGACCGCGCGGATTTCATTGAAGACAGCCAGCGCCTCGGCGCTGACCTCTTCGTCTGACAAGAGAGAAACGGTTCCCATCAGATCATCGCAAAGATGCGGGCCTGGCCGCCGGTGCCGCCAACAACCTTGGGTGCGCCGACCACAAGCGTGGCGCCGGTTGCAGGCATCTGGTCCAGCCCGGCAAGGCACTCGATGCCATAGCGGTTCGACGGCAACCATGCGTAATGCGTCGCGAAATCCTGGCTGGCCCCGTGATCCAGTGAAAGCGTGTCCACCGCAATTGATACAGCGCCGGTATTTTCCATCAGCATCTGCGCCGCCTCGACGTGAAAGCCGGGATAATGCTGTATCCCGTCGGCATCGGCATTGCGGAAATCCGAGCCCGGCGCTTTGGGTGCCCATCCCGAATGCATTGCAACGCAAGCTCCGTCGGGGATCTCGCCATTGGCTGAAATCCATGCCGTTAGATCGTCGGGCGTGACCATCGTATCAGCATCCTCTGCCGCGCGCGCCGCAATATCGACCACGCAGAGCGGGCAGATCAAGTTGCTGACAGGAATTTCGTCGACTGAGCTTCCATCGGCCGAGAAATGCAGCGGTGCGTCGATATGGGTGCCAGCGTGTTCATTGGTCGTCAGATTGTAGAGATTGAAGCCGTCCTTGGCGAAATCAAAAGCCTTGTCATAGGAAATACCCGGCGCGCCGTCCCAGGTCGGAAAGCCCGCGTCAAAGGCATGGGTCATATCCACCACGCCGCCGTGCCCGGCCGCCATCGCTGGTGTCGTTGCGCCACCGGTCAGTGCTGCAGCCGCCGTTGCCACCGCGCCCGCCTTGAAGAAAGAGCGGCGGGACAGCATCTTGTCCTTGACCGCGTTCATCACACATACATCACACATGGTTCGTCTCCCTGACTTTGTTGTGTTTGGCGAGAGCCGCCGGTTCTCAGCCTAGCACGACAATTGCGTGATCAGTCCAGCATTCCCATGACCGCTTGATTGAAGCCAAAGACCTTGCGGTCACCGGCCAGCGGCATCAGATTCACCTCGCGGCGCTGGCCGGGTTCAAACCGCACCGCCGTGCCCGCCGCAATATCAAGCCGGCAGCCACGGGCGGCGTCCCGGTCAAAATCGAGCGCGGCGTTGGCTTCGGCAAAATGATAATGTGACCCGACCTGAACTGGGCGATCGCCAGAATTGGCCACCATCAGTGTAATCGCCGGGCGATCCGCATTCAGGGTCAATTCACCCTCTGCGACAAGGACCTCTCCGGGGATCACTTGTTACGATTCCGGATGGCCACCGCAGCGGCGAGCGCACTGACGATCAGCGTCAAACCCATGATGAGAGTCATGTGGTCGGTCTCATGGACATGGATTTCGCGGGCTGGATGCGCCAGCGCGGGACTGGACATCAAGGCAAGCAGCACGAGTGGGAGGCGGATCATGGGAATACTCCGGTTCTTTGGGTCAACGGATAGGGTCGTGGACGGTCACCAGTTTGGTGCCATCAGGAAAGGTCGCTTCGACCTGAACTTCGTGGATCATTTCGGGGATGCCGGACATGCACTGATCGCGGGTGATGATCTCGGCGCCGGCCTGCATCATCTCGGCCACGCTGCGCCCGTCGCGGGCGCCCTCGACAACGGCATCGGTGATCAGGGCAATCGCTTCGGGATAGTTCAGTAGGACGCCGCGCGCCAACCGCTTGCGCGCGACTTCGGCGGCCATGGCGACCAGCAGTTTGTCTTTTTCCCGTGGGGTCAGTTGCATGTCAGAGTATCCATGTTCGGGGAAGGTCAGAAACGCCGAGATGGCGCAAAAGCGGGATCAACGACCGGCGCAGTGTAAAACCATCCGAGGCCAGCAATCGTGCATAGAGCAGACCGTCGCGGATCAGGCTGATACCACCGGTTTCGGGCAAGAGATCACGTGCAGATGTGAGGTAACGGTCGGCATCCGGTGTGGCGAGAACGATGCTCGCCATTGCGCCACAGCCACCGCCGGTCGCGGTGCCTTTCAGGATCGCCTCGGCATCACCGTTCAGCGTCGTGCGGTCGGAAAACAGCGTTTCACCATCGCGGATCACGTCAATCCGATCACAAAACCGCAAGTTTCGCACGCGCTCACCCATTGCGGCACGACCAAAGATCACCGGCTCGACCAGTAACGCGTGCGCATCTGCAGCAATCTCGACGGTCAGGCGCCGGATCAGGGCGGCACCATCATAAAGAATGGTCTCTTGCGGCAGCCAGTCACAGCGCCCGCCAGCCTCGATCTTGATGTGGTTTTTGATATGCCCGATCTCCCCGGGTTGCGCGCGATAGGCGCGCTCAGCCGCTTGCGTTGTAAGGACCAGCTGAGCACCGGACTCTACGTGCGCATCCAGATCGAACCGATCGCCACCGGTGACGCCGCCCGCCGTATTCAGGATCACACCGGTCTTGTCGGTGCGCCCATACCCGCGCGGGAACAAGAGCTTTAGCGACCCCTTTTGATGCAATCCTCGCAAAACGCTGACATCCCCACGCGTGCCGATGCGAACCTGCGCGGCGCCAATGGCGCGCGGCTGGGTCGAAGGAGTGGCGATATTTGCGGCGGTATTGATCGGAAACTCCTGAAAGTCTCGGCAGTGGGGGCAGTTCTTGGACGATTTGCAGGCATTTCAGAGGGCGAGTCAGCGAAAATCGCTAATTCGGGCACCAATCGCCCCGGTAATTGTGCGAAAAATAGGCAAATTGAACGGGGGTGATCAATTTTTGCGCTATCGCGCGGCTTTACTTGCCCAAACCCCGCCAAACGCTTGCCTGAACTGTGCGGGATTGGGTTGATGCGGGCATCCAAGCCTGCCGCGACCTGCGTGTCTGGCGTTGGGTGTGTGACGGCCCACGACGTGGAAATCAGGAAGGCCGCCACACGTTTGCAACACTTATGTTGCAGGGCATAACTAGGCCTCCCTTGGCTGCCGTTCAAGGAGTGTCGCCTTCGCCCTGCATGGAGGAATCCATGAACTATAAATCCACTGCTTTGGCCGCGACATTTGCCCTGGGGGCCCTATCTGCTCCGGCCTTTGCCGAAGATCCGATCAAGGTTGGCGTGCTGCATTCGCTGTCCGGCACGATGGCGATCTCGGAAACCACCCTCAAAGACACCATGCTGATGCTCATCGACGAGCAGAACAAGAAAGGCGGCATTCTGGGTCGCCCAATCGAAGCCGTGGTGGTCGATCCGGCCTCTGACTGGCCGCTGTTTGCCGAAAAGGCCCGCGAATTGCTGAGCGTTGAGGACGTTGACGTGATCTTTGGCAGTTGGACGTCGGTCAGCCGCAAATCCGCGCTTCCGGTTCTTGAGGAACTGAACGGCCTGATGTTCTATCCGGTCCAGTACGAAGGCGAAGAAAGCTCCAAGAACGTATTCTATACCGGCGCCGCGCCCAACCAGCAGGCGATCCCGGCAACCGACTATTTCCTTGATGAATTGGGTGTCGAAAAATTCGCGCTGTTGGGCACAGACTATGTCTATCCGCGCACGACCAACAATATTCTTGAAAGCTATCTCAAGGGCAAAGGCATCGCGGAATCCGATATCTTTGTGAACTATACGCCATTCGGTCATTCCGACTGGTCCAAGATTGTTGCCGACGTTGTGGCACTGGGCGCGGACGGCAAAAAGGTCGGCGTGATCAGCACCATCAACGGTGACGCCAATATCGGGTTCTATAAAGAACTCGCTGCTGCTGGCGTTTCTGCCGATGATATTCCCGTCGTGGCCTTCTCGGTCGGTGAAGAAGAACTCTCTGGCCTGGACACCACGAACCTTGTCGGCCATCTCGCCGCCTGGAACTACTTTCAGTCCGCCGACAGCGAGCTGAACGATGAATTCATAGAAAAATGGAAAGCCTTTGCCGGTGAAGAGCGCGTGACAAACGACCCGATGGAAGCCCATGTCATCGGCTTCAACATGTACGTCAAGGCGGTCGAAGCTGCAGGCACCACCGATGTGGATGCCGTGCGCGAGGCGATGTACGGGCTCGAAGTGCCGAACCTGACCGGCGGTACAGCTGTAATGCTGCCGAACCACCATCTGGCCAAGCCGGTTCTGATCGGTGAAATCCAGGATGACGGGCAATTCGACATCATCAGCCAGACCACAGAAGTTCCGGGCGATGCATGGACCGACTTCCTGCCGGAATCGGCTGTACTCAAATCCGATTGGCAAGAGCTGGATTGCGGTATGTACAACACCGAGACAGAGACCTGCGTGCAGACCCTGTCTAACTACTGATCCGGTATCAACACGCGAGAGGGGGGCAACCCCCTCTCAAAAAAGGCTTTTCTCAAATGCGCAAACTATGTTTGGCCCTCATCGGGGTGTTTCTGCTTGGCTCGGCGCTTGTGGCGCAAGAGACGCCCGAACCTCTAAGTATAGGGCCGGTGCAGTCGCTGCTTCAGGCGCACGAGGCGCAGATCGCAAAAAGCTCGCGCAAAACCATTCAGCCGGTGATCGACACGCTGGTCGCCAGCGGCTTGCCCGAGATCGAGACCGTTCTTGCCACATGGCAAGCGCGCGAGATCTGGCAGCGCAAGGATGATGGGCTGTTCTTCGCGGGCACCGAAACTGAAAAGCGCATCTATCAACTAACCGACTTTGATACGGGCGAATCGATCGGCGAATTTCCCAAATCTGAGTTGCGGCAGGTTAAACCCAACAGCGGTGTGCAGGGTTTGATCGGGACCGCGCTGGTTCAATTCCAGTTAAACAGCCCTGACCCTGCCACGCGAATTGGCGCGCTGGATGCCTTGGCCCGCGCGACAGAGGAATCGCTGCTGGCCCCCTTACGGGCCTCGATCGACCCAGAGCCTGATCCCGAGATCAAGGCGCGTAAGGAGCGGTTGGCGACGCTGTTGACGATCGCCTATGACAGCGACGAGGCCACCCGCATTGCGGCGATTACCGAGGTGTCGGACGATCTGTCTGTCGATGTGCGTGCCACGCTCAACCCGCTCCTAACAACGCGATTGGCCTTAGCGGAAACGCTCCCGCAGGATCAGAACATTGCGCGCGTGCTGACGGTTGGTTCTGATATTCCCGAAGATGAGGCCTATGCCCTGCTGGTTGCGGGTGATGCGGCACCGGCCCTGATCACCGACAGTGAAATCCGCGCGGCACTGGCCGATAACATCGCCGAAGGCCGCGTTGGCGGGGTGCCGTTGGCCGCGTTGTCGGATCCCGAGGCCCGGTACCGCGCCTATGACGCGCTTGCCGAGGCGGGAATTGTCCCGCCAAGAACCGGCACCGCCGAACAGGAAACGCTGCTAGCCTCGAACGTCTTTTACAACGTTTATGACGAACCCTCGGCCGCGATCACCGATGCCGCATCCGAGGCGCTGTCGTCGATTGAAACCCGTGTGCAGGTCAACCAGGCGCTTGATCTGGGTCTTGATGCGCTGTCTCTGGCGTCGATCTATTTCCTCGCCGCCATCGGGTTGGCGATCACCTTTGGTGTGATGGGCGTGATCAACATGGCGCATGGCGAGTTCATCATGATGGGCGCCTATACCGGTTATGTCGTGCAACAGGTGATCCCGGACTACACCGTGTCGATCCTTGTGGCCCTGCCGCTGGCCTTTGCGGTCACATTCGCCGCCGGGGTCGCGATGGAGCGGTTGGTAATCCGTCATCTCTATCATCGTCCGTTGGAAACGCTGCTGGCGACATTCGGCATCTCGATCGCATTGCAACAGATCGCCAAGAACATCTTTGGCACACAGGCGCGGCCACTGACCTCGCCCGGCTGGCTGGATGGGGCGTGGGTGCTGAATGACGTGGTGTCGATCAGCTATATCCGCATCGCGATCTTTGTGTTGGCGCTGATCTTTCTTGCGCTGTTCCTGTTCATCATGCGGCACACGCGTCTGGGTCTGGAAACCCGCGCGGTCACGCAGAATCCGCGCATGGCGGCCAGCATGGGCATCAATCCGGACCGGGTGAATATGCTCAGCTTTGGCCTTGGGTCGGGCATTGCCGGTGTCGCCGGTGTCGCCATCGGGCTCTATGCCAAGGTGACCTCGGAACTGGGCAGCGACTACATCGTGCAAAGTTTCATGACCGTTGTGGTTGGCGGCGTCGGCAATATCTGGGGCACGCTTCTGGGCGCCACCATGATCGGTTCGCTTCAAAAGAGCATTGAATGGCTGAACCCGTCCAACACGCTGGCGGCACAGACTTACATGATCGTCTTCATCATCATCTTTATCCAGTTCCGTCCGCGCGGCATCATCGCGCTGAAGGGCCGGGCGGCGGGGGATTAAGCCGATGCAACGCAGTTTCCTCTTTCGCAATCCGTCGGTATTGGTGTTCATCGCCTGTCTCGGCCTCTTTACCCTGCTGGTCACCGTCCTGTCCGAGGGGTTGGGTATCGGGGTCATCTCGACCTCGTTCGTCAAGACACTGGGCAAGACCCTGTGCCTGTGCCTGATCGCTATCGCGATGGACCTCGTCTGGGGTTATGCGGGCATCCTCAGCCTCGGCCATTTCGCCTTCTTTGGGCTGGGCGGCTATATGATCGGCATGTGGCTGATGTACGAGCGCACACGCGATATCGTGGTAAACTCGCTGGCCGACGTAGAAATCCCGCCAACAGCGCAAGAAATCAGCGACGCCATCGGCAATCAGATTTTCGGCGTCGTGGGCAGTTCGGATTTTCCGGCGATCTGGGCCTTTGCCCCCAGCCTGCCGGGGCAATTGTTGTTGGTGGTTCTGGTGCCGGGCTTGTTGGCGCTGATCTTTGGCTGGCTTGCGTTCCGCAGCCGCGTCACCGGTGTTTACCTGTCGATCCTAACGCAAGCGATGACTCTGGCACTTGCGCTCTACCTGTTTCAAAACGACAGCGGGTTGCGCGGCAACAATGGTCTTTCCGGTCTGCAAAACCTGCCGGGTGCCGAGGGTGTCCCGCAATCGCTTATCTCCATCTGGTTCCTGTGGGGGTCGGCGCTGGCGCTTGGCTTAGGGTACATCCTGCTGGCTTGGGTTGTTTCAGGCAAATTCGGCAGCGTCATTCGCGGCATTCGCGATGACGAGGCACGGGTGCGGTTCCTTGGTTATTCGGTCGAAGGTTACAAGCTGTTTGTCTTTGTGCTGACCGCAGTCATCGCGGGCATCGCCGGGGCGCTCTACTACCCGCAAGCAGGCATCATTAACCCCGCAGAATTGGCTCCGATTGCCTCGATCTACCTGGCAGTTTGGGTGGCGATCGGCGGGCGCGGACGGCTTTATGGCGCGGTCATCGGCGCCGGGTTGGTCTCGCTCATCTCCACATGGTTCACGTCAGGGCAGGTGCCACCGATCAACCTGGGCTTTTACACCATCAACTGGGTGGACTGGTGGCAGGTCGTTCTGGGACTCAGCTTTGTCCTGGTCACGCTCTATGCGCCCAAAGGCATTGGCGGTCTCTTTGACATCATCTCAGGCGCATTGCCCCCCCGTCGTCACGGGGCCGATCTTGGCCCGGATGACGGTGCCTTGCGCGAACGGGAGGCCGAGCAATGAGTACGCTTCTCGAAGTATCCGGCGTCACGGTCTCGTTTGACGGATTCCGTGCGATCAACAACCTGTCATTCCAGATCGGCAAGGCCGAAATGCGGGCCATCATCGGCCCCAACGGCGCGGGCAAGACCACGTTCATGGATATCGTCACGGGCAAGACGCGGCCTGATACTGGTCGGGTCATCTGGGGCGACAAATCGGTGTCGCTGTTAAAAATGTCCGAGGCTCAAATAGCCCGAGCAGGGGTGGGGCGCAAATTCCAACGCCCGACGGTGTTCGAAGATCAAAGTGTGTTTGATAATCTGCTGCTGGCGCTCAAAAAGGATCGCGGGCCGTTATCGGTGCTGCTCTACCGGCAGGGTGCGCGCGATCAGGAGCGTGTGCGCGAACTTGCCAAAGAGATCGGGCTTGCCGATCAGCTCCCGCGCAAATCCGGCGAACTCAGCCATGGGCAGAAACAATGGCTCGAGATTGGCATGTTGCTGGCGCAGGACCCGCAATTGCTGCTGGTTGATGAACCGGCAGCGGGCATGACACTGGAAGAGCGCGAACATACCACCGCGCTGCTGGTTCAGGCCGCCAAGACCCGTGCGGTCGTGGTGGTGGAGCATGACATGGAATTTGTGCGCCGCCTGAATTGTAAGGTGACAGTCCTGCACGAAGGCGCGGTTCTGGCCGAGGGCAGCCTTGACCATGTCACCGCAAACAAGGACGTCATCGACGTCTATCTGGGACGCTAGAGATATGCTGAAGACCGACAATCTCTCACTGCATTATGGCGGATCGCAGATCCTCTATGACATCAACATGACCGCCGATGTCGGGCAGGTCACCTGTGTTATGGGCACCAATGGTGTCGGCAAGACCAGCTTGCTCAAGGCCATTTCAGGCACCCATCCGCGTTCTTCGGGAAACGTCGAACTGGATGGTGAGACACTTGGTGTCTTGCCCGGGCACGCGATGGCACGGCATGGCGTTGGCTATGTGCCGCAGGGGCGCGACATCTTTCAGCTTTTGACCGTGAAAGAAAATTTGGAAACCGGATTTGCCTGCCTGCCGCGGTCCGAGCACAAGGTGCCTGACGAAATCTATGAGCTGTTTCCGGTCCTCAGCGATATGTCCACGCGGCGCGGCGGCGATCTGTCGGGCGGACAACAGCAACAACTTGCCATCGCGCGGGCTCTTATCACCCGTCCCAAGTTGTTGCTGTTGGACGAGCCGACCGAGGGCATTCAGCCAAACATCATCCAGCAGATCGGGCGAGTCATCGAACACCTGCGCGACAAGGGCGACATGGCGATCGTGCTGGTTGAGCAATATTTTGATTTTGCCTATGACCATGCGGATCGTTTTGTGATCCTGCGGCGCGGCGCGGTGATTCAGGAAGGCACCAAGGACACTCTGTCCCGCGAAGATCTGGTTGCCGCCGTCTCGGTCTGATCCACATTATTCATTTCTTTTGACGCGAGCATAAGCTGCACGTCCGGTTTGACCGGGCGTGCTTTGCCGTGGCTGACTGAATTCGGCGTCTGGCCACTTGAAATTTTGTGGAATAGAGTTCCGCACAGTGAAATCCACAGATTCGCCTTCCGTACGCCGCGTAACTTTGATGACGTGATGTTCGGGATTGATCCAGACGCCGCATTCGCACATCTTGCGGTCAGATAGTCTAACGGGGGGAGCCGCATGACAGACGCCATTGGTTACGAGCTGGATGGAGACATTGCCATCCTGAAGGCGCAGAATCCGCCGGTCAACGCCTTGGGGCACGCCGTAAGAGTCGGTTTGGTTGACGGAATCGAACGCGCCGAACAGGACGGGGCCAAGGCAGTTCTGATCTACGGTGACGGCTCAACCTACTTCGCCGGGGCCGACATTCGCGAATTTGGCAAGAAACCGCTGGAACCAGGGTTGCCCGGCGTCTGTGACCGCATCGAAGCCAGTCCGCTGTTGGTGGTGTCGGCGATGCACGGCACGGCATTGGGCGGCGGGCTTGAGGTGGCGTTGTCCACCCACTACCGCATCGCCGTGCCTTCGGCCAAAGTTGGTTTGCCTGAGGTTCTGCTGGGTATCCTGCCGGGTGCTGGCGGCACGCAGCGGCTGCCACGGGTGGCCGGGGTCGAGGCGGCGCTCGACCTGATCACCACGGGGCGGCATATCAAGGCGGACGAGGCGCTGAAGCTTGGCATCATCGACAAGATCGAGTCGGGCGAGCCGCGTGAAATAGGGCTGGCCTATGTGCGCGAGCTGATCGACACAGGTGCGACGCGCCGCCCGGTCAGCGAAATGGCCGCTCCCGAACCGGTGGAATTCGATGCGGTCTATGACGCGGTGTTGAAAAAAGGCCGGGGGCAAGTGTCACCGGCAACGGCCGTGCGGGCGGTTCAGGCGGCCTGCGAATTGCCGTTCAAGCAGGGCATGGCCCGCGAACGCGAATTGTTTATGGAGCTGATGAATACAGATCAGCGCGAAGGTTTGATCCACGCGTTCTTTTCCGAGCGCGCAGTGTCCAAACTGCCGGAGCTCAAGGGCGTTGAGCCGCGTCCTCTGAACGCGATCGGCGTCATCGGTGGCGGCACCATGGGGGCGGGCATCGCCACCGCTGCGTTGCTGTCTGGTCTGACTGTGACCATGCTGGAGATGTCGCCAGAGGCCGCCGAGGCCGCGAAAGGTCGGATTTCTGGCAATCTTCAAGGCGCCCTGAAGCGCGGTAAGATCAGCGCCGAACAGTTCGAAGCCCTGACCGAAAAGGCGCTGACGCTGGCGACCGATTATGATGCGCTGAAAGACGCGGATCTGGTAATCGAAGCGGTGTTTGAAGAGATGGAAGTGAAGAAGAAGGTCTTCTCCCAGCTTGATGCCGTGTGCAAACCGGGGGCGGTATTGGCCACCAACACCTCCTATCTGGATGTGAACGAAATCGCGGCCATGACCTCGCGCCCCGCCGATGTGATCGGGCTGCACTTCTTCTCGCCCGCGCATGTGATGAAACTGCTTGAGGTGGTCGTGGCGGACAAGACCGCGCCAGATGTGGTGGCAACCGGTTTTGCGCTTGGCAAACGCCTTCGCAAGATTAGCGTGCGCGCCGGGGTTTGCGACGGGTTCATCGGCAACCGTATCCTGTCGACTTATCGCACCTGCGCCGATCATATGATTCTGGATGGGGCCAGCCCCTATCAGATCGATCAGGCGCTTGAAGCGTTCGGGTTTGCGATGGGGCCGTTCGCGGTCGCCGATCTTGCAGGGCTTGATATCGGCTGGGCTGTGCGCAAACGCAAACGGGCAGAGGGGCTGGACCCTCGGGCACGCGACAGTTCCTATGCAGACAAGTTGTGTGAAGATGGGCATTTCGGGCAAAAGACTGGCAAGGGCTATTACGACTATGCCGCCGGGCCACGGTCGCGGGTGCCGAACCCCGACGTTTTGCCACTGATCGAGGCCGAACGCGCTGCGCAGGGGATCACCCCGCGTGAATTCAGCGACGAAGAAATCGTGCGCCGCTACATGGCGTCGATGGTCAACGAGGCCGCCAAGGTCGTGGGCGAAGGCATCGCGCGCCGTCCGCTGGATGTCGATATGACGTTGCTCTTTGGCTACGGGTTCCCACGCTATCGCGGCGGGCCGTTGAAGTGGGCGGATCTGGAAGGGCTTCCGGAGCTTTTGGCTGATATCCAGTCATGGTCCGAGGAAGACCCCTATTTCTGGCAGCCCGCGCCGCTTTTGGAAAAACTGGTGGCAGAAGGCCGCAAATTTGATGATCTGAACAAGGACGCCTCGTGATGAAACAAGCCGTAATCGTATCCACCGCCCGCACGGGATTGGCCAAATCCTTCCGCGGCTCTTTCAACCAGACCCACGGCGCGACCATGGGTGGCCATGCCGTCCAGTCTGCGGTGGAGCGCGCAGGACTCGAGGGCAGCGACATCGAAGATTGCGTCATCGGATGTGGATTGCCCGAGGGCGAGACAGGGGGCAACATCGGTCGCCAGATCGCCATTCGTGCCGGGTTGCCGGTGACGGCATCGGGCATGACAGTGAACCGGTTCTGTTCTTCGGGCCTGCAATCCATCGCCATTGCGGCGAATGCGATCACCCAGGAAGGTGCTGGACCGATGGTCGCTGGAGGTGTCGAGAGCATTTCGATGGTGCAATCCAAAATGCGTCCGGCGCCGGACCCATGGCTGCTGGAGCACAAGCCGGCGATTTACATGACCATGATCGAGACCGCAGACATCGTGGCGAAACGATATGATCTGAGCCGGGAATATCAGGACGAATATGCGCTGCGCAGCCAACAGCGCATGGCCGAAGCACAGCAGACCGGCAAATTCGACCACGAGATCGTTCCAATGAACGCGACCATGGCAGTCAAGGACAAGGAAACCGGCGAAATTTCGCATAACGAGGTTGTCGTTGATCGGGACGAGTGCAACCGTCCCGGGACCACGCTGGAAGGATTGGCCGGGCTGGACCCGGTGCGCGGGCCGGGCAATTTCGTGACCGCAGGCAACGCCTCGCAGCTCTCTGATGGTGCGGCGGCCGTGGTGTTGATGGAGGCGGCAGAGGCCGAGAAACGCGGGCTGGAACCGCTCGGCGCGTTCAAGGGGTTTGCCGTCGCTGGCTGTGAACCCGACGAAATGGGCATCGGTCCGGTATTTGCCGTGCCGCGCCTGCTGGAACGCCACGGGCTGAGTGTCGATGATATCGACCTGTGGGAATTAAACGAAGCCTTTGCCAGTCAGTGTCTCTATAGCCGCGATCGGCTGGGCATCGACCCGGAGAAATACAACGTGAACGGAGGCTCGATCGCGATCGGTCATCCGTTCGGGATGACGGGCACGCGGGTGACCGGCCATCTGTTGCTGGAAGGCAAGCGGCGCGGCGCCAAGCTGGGTGTGGTGACCATGTGCATCGGCGGCGGAATGGGCGCGGCAGGCCTGTTCGAAATCTACTGACGCCAGCGGCGTGCACCCGCCCCATCGAGGGCCGGGTGCGCGCGGTCCGGCACGGTGTGCCGGACTCCCCCGGACGGACGTGCTGTGAAAAGAGGAGAGCACCCATGGACCTGAGCTATTCCCGCGAAGACATCGCCTTTCGTGACGAGGTTCTAGCGTTTCTGGACGAGAAGCTGCCAAAGGACCTTGCCGAGAAACTGCGCCTTGGCGGAAATCCGGACAAGGCGGAACAGGAAAACTGGCACGCGATTCTGAACGAGCGCGGCTGGCTTGCGCCGAACTGGCCCAAAGAATACGGCGGCTGCGAATGGAACGCCGTGCAGCGACATATCTTTGAGGAAGAATGTGCCTTTGCCAACGCCCCGCGCGTTGTGCCCTTTGGGTTGTCGATGTTGGCCCCTGTGCTGATGAAATTCGGCAGCAAGGAACAATGCGATCATTTCCTGCCCCGTATCCTTGATGGAACAAACTGGTGGTGCCAGGGCTATTCCGAACCGGGTGCAGGCTCGGATCTGGCCAGCCTGAAAACCCGTGCGGTGCGTGATGGCGACCACTATATCGTCAACGGTCAAAAGACATGGACGACACTGGGTCAGCATGCCGACTGGATTTTCTGCCTTGTGCGCACCGACCCGGATGTAAAGCAGCAGGAAGGTATCTCGTTCCTTTTGATCGATATGAATACACCGGGTATCGAGGTGCGCCCGATCATCCTGTTGGATGGCACGCACGAGGTGAACGAGGTGTTTTTCGACGACGTCAAGGTGCCTGTCGGGAACCTTGTGGGCGAAGAGAACAAGGGCTGGACCTATGCCAAGTACCTGCTGACACATGAGCGGACCAACATCGCTGGTGTCGGTTTTTCCCGAGCAGGGCTTGCGGGGGTCAAGCGCATGGCGCGGGCCGAAAAATCTGGCGGTCGCCCATTGATCGAGAACCCGCATTTTCAGGCCCGCGTTGCCAAGGTCGAAATGGACCTGATGGCCATGGCCACAACGAACCTGCGGATCATCTCAAAGGCGGCGGTCGGACAGGCGCCGGGGGTTGAAGCGTCGATGCTCAAGGTGAAGGGCACGATCATCCGGCAAGAGATCAACGATCTCGCGCGTCGCGCCGCTGGTCCATATGCCATGCCTTTTGTGTCCGAGGCGATTGAGGGTGATAACGACCCGGTCGGACCCGATTATGCAGGGCATCTGGCAGCGGAGTATTTCAACTATCGCAAGCTGTCGATCTTTGGCGGGTCTAACGAAATCCAGCGCGGCATCATTGCCAAAGTCAAGATGGGGGGCTGAGCCATGAACTTTGACCTGACAGAAGAGCGGCAGATGTTGCAGGATACCCTGCGCCGGTTTCTCGCGGATCGGTACACCACCGAAACCCGCAACAAGATCATCGAGTCTGACTCTGGTATGAGCGAGGACATCTGGTCCAGTTTGGCCGAGCTCGGCGTGATCGGTGCGTTGTTCACCGAAGCTCAGGGTGGTTTTGGCGGTGCCGGCTTTGATATCACGACGGTTTTTGAGGAACTTGGCCGTGCCGGTGTGGTCGAACCTTTTCTCGAGACTGCCGTCTTGGGCGGTGGTTTGATCGCGGCACTTGGCACCGAGGATCAACAGACCCTGATCGAAGATGTGATCGGCGGCGGCCTGCATCTGGCCCTCGCCCATGGCGAACCGATCAGTCGATACGACCTGACACGGGTCGAGACTACGGCAAAAACCGAAGGTCATGATATCGTCCTGAACGGGCGCAAGGCCGTTGTCGCCAATGCCGAGGCAGCGAGCCAGATCATCGTGTCTGCCCGCGAGAGCGGGGCGGCGGATGACGCCGATGGCATCTCGCTGTTTCTCGTTCCCGCAGATAGCAGCGGTCTGACGTTGCGCGGTTATCCGATGCTTGCGGGTGGGCGCGCTGCTGAGGTCACGCTCGACAATGTCCGCGTTGACGCATCCGCCCGGTTGGGTGCCGCCGGGGCGGCATGGTCCGCGATTGCAAAGCAGGTGGCCGTTGCCAACGTCGCGATTGCGGCCGAGACGCTGGGCGCGATGGAAACCGCCACCGAACTGACGCGCGAGTATCTGATGACACGCAAACAGTTTGGCCGCCCGATTGGCACCTTCCAGGCGTTGGCGCATCGTTTTTCCGACATGCTGATCGAACTGGAGCAGGCCCGATCTGCCGTGATCAACGCCGCGGGACACCTTGAGGATCCGGACCGCGACCGACAGATTGCTGCCGCGCGCAGCCTGATCGGGCGGGTGGGCCGACTGATTGCCGAGGAAACGATCCAGATGCATGGCGGCATCGCAATGACGCAGGAATATGAACTGGCCCATATCGCCAAGCGGATTGTGATGAACGACCATCGGTTAGGCGATACGGACTATCATTTGGAACAGTTCATTGCCCTCAGCGCCGCCTGAAACCAGCAGTCACACACCGGTCGCGCCGACCAGCGGCGCGCACCTGTTGATCGGCTATGAGGTCGATCTGTGTGATGACGGTACGGCCCGGGTCACGCTCGACGTTCTGCCCAAGCATCTCAACCGGAATGAGACGTTGCATGGCGGTATCATCGCGATGATGCTCGACGCCAGTGCCGGATTTGCCGCGTCGCTGGTGCGAGGCGGCGATTTGAGCCCGGTGTTGACCGTGGCGCTGAACACGCAGTTTCTCGCCGCGGCCCGACAGGGGCGGGTGGTTGCCACGGGAACGGTCAAGCGCGCGGGGCGGTCGATCTGTTATGCAGATGCTGAAATGCGCGATGCCGATGGCACCCTGCTCGCCACCGGCAATGGTGTCTTCAAATACTTACAAAGGGAGCCTGCATCGTGACGTTGGCAAGACTGGATGATCTCGGCGACCGGTTGGTTGTCGTCAACAGGAACACCACGCGGCGCGGCGCACTTTCGCCCGAACTCTACGCGACCATCATGGAGGCAATGCATCAGGCCACCGCCCCGCGCATTCGCGCGGTGATCCTCACGGCCGAAGGCGGTTTTTTCTGTGCTGGCGGTGATCTCAACGTTTTGATCGAACGGCGCACCCTGTCCGAGGCCGAACGCCGCGACAAGATTGATGACCTTCACGACCTGATCCGGGTCATCCGCAGTTGCCCGGTTCCGGTGATTGCGTCGGTCGAGGGCGGTGCGGCAGGGGCGGGCGCATCGCTGGCGTTAGCTTGTGATCTGATCGTTGCAGCCAAAGGGGCCAAGTTCACCGCTGCCTATGTCAAGGCAGGGTTGGTGCCCGATGGCGGGCTGACCTCGGCG
>NZ_JBDWLR010000076.1:0-28849 GCF_039973035.1 Sedimentitalea sp. | reverse complement strand
TGCCGTGCGACTTCGGAAAATAGGGCTTCAAACGCGCCATCTGCGCGTCGCTCAACCAGAAAAGATCAGACATATCACCGCTCAGTTTTCCGGCGGTGAATCATGATGCTCGCCTGAAATCAATGGGTCCAGACCCTAAGGTATGGCCTCAGTTCGGCTTCCTCCAAACGACGAGGATCCCTAACTGTAAAGAACACTGCTGAGTTTGCCATCAACACCTACCTTGCTGAATTTTTTCCAGTAAGCGGCCTGACTACCAGAAGGTTTGTTTTACCGACGCCTGTCGCTTTTATAGGGTGTGGTAATGTTTCGCTTCAACCTTCTTCTCCCAGATTTCGCGTTTGGGTTCGGAAGGCATCACAAGGTCTTGATGACAATCACAGTGAATAGTTAATATTTTTCAGCAAATCGTATGCCCTAAGTTGCGGCTGTTTGGGCGATAGACCACCGTATGGCTTTTGAACGGCGGCTCTACAGAAGCTGCACTGGGGCGTCTTTGATTGAAAGGTATGTCTGCTAAGAGCCGATCGCGTCGTTGACGACGCCCGTAGACTCGCACCTTTGCAACGGCAGCTATCGCAGGATCCTGCGGCTGCCAAGCTGCGCCTCTGTCAGACATCTTTTACCGATTGAAAGAGCGTACACAGCCCTCGCGTGCTTCAGCCGACCTTGCAGCCCCAGAAGGACGTATGATCGGCTGCGAAGTAGCCGTCCGCGACCCGGAAATACCCCTGAAGTTCAACGGTATCGCCCGCCGTCAGCGGCAACATGGTCTGGAGCCAAATGGCGGTAGCCAGCGAGACATGGGTGGCGGAGATCTCCCCAAACGACCCCCGGATTTCGGTCGCACCGTTCAGCACCAGCCGCCCGCGCATGCGGGCTGTGGCGCTGGCATTGATCTTGTAGAGCAACGTCGCGCCGAACAGGTATGTGCCGTCCACGGGCGCGGTGAAGAGGTTGGTCCCGGCATCAAACGCGCCCTGATCATTGTAGTCGGTGTTGTTCAGGCCGATTTTCGTCCAGGTGCCGACACCGACATAGTTGTCATAGTTCGTCCAGGCCTTGAAGCGCGGCAGTTGTGGCTGCTCGACGATCCCTGTGCCGTTGTCGACGGTCAGTCCGTCAAAGAAGGTGCTGCCGTCAGCCGAGACCGCGAGGCGGAAACTGTCAGAGCCGAACAGGCCCACCAGCGCCTTCGTCACGAAATTGGTCTGGAGCGTCAGCCCGAGATCGTCGCCCGCCGCCTCCTTGTTCATGGTGTAGAACAGATCGCCGGTCCCGCCTTCGGCGACGGTCTTCGCCGTCCAGAGCGCAGCGTTGAGCTTGGCCGAAAACGGGTTTGCGGCATCTGCGGTCGTGCCCAGCCCCAGCAGCTCGAGGTTCTCCAATTCGCTGGGCGTGGTGCCGATCCAGTCCGCGCCATCGTAGACCAGCAGCAGACCTTCGTCCTCGACCCATGCACGCCAGCCGGTCCGGGGCGGCAGGCGCAGCCATGCGCCGTCGGTGAACAGTGCCACGTTCAGGTCCCAGCCCGCCCAATCGCCCGTGCCGCCGCTGGCTACGATGTAACGGTCGCCATCGGCGGGACTTCCCGGTGGCGCTGTCAGATCGCGATCGAGGACAGAAAGCTGCACGAGCCCGTCGAGCAGTCGCAGGGCCTCGTTGTGGGTGACATGCTTCTGGGCCTGCGCCGCCAGAATGTAAGGCAGCAGCAGGTTCGTGGTGGCGTCGGACATAAGATGGCCTTCAGAATGTAAGAGTGACGGTCTTGGCCGCTCCCCGCCCGATCAGAGCGGAGAGCTGGAAGATGCGGATTGTCAGTGTGTCGCCGGGCGCGAGCAGCCCGCCCCAATCGGTGGTTTGCTGGGCGGCCGTGTAGATCGCGCTGGTCGTGGTCGCGCTCAGCACCCGCTTGACCGTTGCACCATCGAGGATCTCGACCTCACAGGCTTCGACCTCTTCGATCAGCGGCACCTCCACCGCACCCCAGCTGTCTGCCGCGAGTGCACGCGACCGCCGTGTCCAGCGGATCGTCAGATCGCCCGGCGTGCGCGGTCTGCGCCATGGCTGCTCCACATGAGCGATGGAAAAGGGCCGCAGCCCAGCGCCCTCGAGGGTGAAACTGGCTGCGACATAGGTCTCATCGCTGACAGACCGACTTGCGGGACCGATGCGCCAGTTCCACGGCAGCCCGAGATCCGCCTCGGCGATTGGCAAGGAGGCCAGAGCCTCGTCCAACACCACCACCCGCGCGCCTGCAGGAGCCGGGTTGGCCATAGCCGCTTCCGTGCCGCGCTGGCCGCGCAAAAGGCGCGTCAGGCGATAGCGGCCCGGCGCGATTAGGTCTGCTGTGCCTGCCTGCACGATTTCCCAAGTACCGGTCGTGCTTTCCACGGCTAGTGCATTGGCCCCGCCGAACAGCGTCAGGTCGGTGACGCTTTCCAACGAGCCAAAGAGCAGATCGATCACCAGCGCATTGCCAAGATCGAAGCGCGAGGTCGGGCCCGCGTAGAAGTCCGAGACCAACGTCCCGACCCGGGCACGGCCGCCAAATGTCGTCAGCAACTCAAACCCGTCTGTCGATGGGCTGCGGAACACTGCCATCTCGCCCGGCCAGGGAGTGGCATGGGCAGCGATGAACGGCCGGTGCTGGGGCTGATCCTCGGTCAGCTGTGGCAGGTCCATCAGCACCACCTCGGGTACGCCAAACACTACGGCTTTTGACAGGGATGACGGTCGTGGCGATCCGGGTGGCAGGTCGTGGGCTTCCCGGTCCTGGCGGACCGCTTCGATCCCGCGTGCCTCGGCATCCGCGATGGAGACGAGCCGCAGCGGGATGTGCCGCCCGTCATGTTCCAGCGTCACGACGTCCGCCGGATCCAATGCCAGCCGCGAGGGCGGCAGGAGGAATGCAGCCGTCTCCCGCCCGGTCCAGGCTTCCATCAGCGCGCGGCGGCAGCGCCGTTCAGCTTCCTCAGGCGGGACCGCCATCGGAAAGCTCTCCGAGGCAATCCGCGTCGTATCCACGGTGATGCGCCGGGCCTCAACCAGGGCGGCGTCGTAATCCTCGTCCGCCCGCGCCACCTGCCATTTGAGCGCCTGCGGCAGTTCGGTTTCCTGCGCGCGGGTCAGTTCCAGAACGTCGCCGTCACGAGCGGCCACCAGATCGTCGTGTGTCACACTGGCCAGCGCTGCGCGCCCGCGCATGACAAACCGGATCACCCCCTCGGTCTCGACTGCGTCGAAACCGAAATGGCGCGACAACGTGGTAATCGAGGCGCGCGGGCTTTCGAGCGCCGTGATGGCGTAGCCCTCGAGCGCGCCCCAGAGGCCGGTGACGTCAACCCTCGCCTCGGGCATTCCAGCCCGCAGGCAGAGATGACGGACAAGTGCTGTCAGCGACACCGCGCCAAGTCGTCCGGTCAGCCAGTGCCCCAGCCGCCAGTTCGCGCCGTCCGTCCAGACGTCGGTCAGCGCCGGGAAGAACGGGTACGGCCGCGCGTCCCAGGTCCAGGCGGCGCATTCCGGCACATGCACCATCCGGCCGCCATAGACCGAGGACACCGGGTTGTTCGCCGCCTCGCCCCACCAGAGGTAGGTCGCCTCGAGATAGGCGCGCTGTATGGCGTCGTCCCGCCAGCCCCGCGAGAAATGCGGCGTGAAACTCTCCGACGACTTCGGATCGAAGAAGACATTCGGCTGGTTGGTGCCCCGGTCGATGGCCGGGCAGCCAAGTTCGGTGAACCAGATCGGCTTGGATTGCGGCACCCATGCCGTGGGTGTCCCGCTCTCCACCCCGCCCGGGCGGTTGTAATGCTCGTTCGACCACCACGCGCGCAGATCCTTGTAGCGGAACACCCAGGGCTTGCCGACAGCGCCATCCGTGATCGGGGTCCGCACCTGCGCGGAGCGATCAGCGGCGCTGGCATAGAACGAGTCGAATCCCTCGCCGCCCGTGATGTTGCCCTGCAGATAGGCCCGGTCGTAGATCGCGGGCCAGCCCTCGGCCGCGTCGACATGCGCGAACCCGTCGCGCCAGTCGGAGAGCGGCATGTAGTTGTCGATCCCAATGAAATCGATCTCCGGATCGGCCCAGAGCGGATCGAGGTGGAAGAAGACATCGCCGCTGCCATCGCCCGGCTGGTGGCCGAAGTATTCCGACCAGTCGGCGGCATAGCCGATCTCGGTTCCGGACCCGAGGATTGAGCGCACATCAGCGAGCAGATCCCGATACGCTTGCACAGCCGGATAGGTGGACGCGCCCGACCGGATCGTCGTCAGCCCCGGCATCTCTGTCCCGATGAGGAAGGCATCCACGCCGCCCGCTACAGCGCAGAGATGGGCGTAGTGCAGCACCATGCGCCGCAGACCCCAGTCGCTAGCTGCGCCGGTCCAGGACACTGATTGACCCGAGACGCTGAAGCTCGCGGGCGTCGCCGCGCCGAACAGCGCTGCAACCTGCGCAGCAGCCGTTGCAGTCTTGTCCACGGTCCCGGCAAAACCCGCCGCCGGAGAACAGGTGATCCGCCCCCGCCAGGGGAACGCAGGCTGGACGGTCTCGGCGGCGTTGTCGGAATACGGGTTCGGCAGGCTGTTGCCAGGCGGCACGTCCATCAGGATAAACGGGTCAAAGGTAACCCGCAGCCCACGCGCCTTCATCTCCTGGATCGCCTGCACCACCGCGAAATCGGCGGGCGTGCCACCATAGACCGGGCGATCCTGATCGTCGCGGCTGACCAGAAAGGCGTTGGCCCGGCTGACGCCATTCACGGACCAGGCCGACGGCGTGGTGGTTTTGGCGGTGACCTCGACCCCGGGCTGCACCTTGCAATTGCCCGCCCGCAGATCATCGCCGAACCAGGCAACGACCATGCTGACGCTCTCGACTTTCGGGGCCATGGCCTGCAGCCGGTCCAGCGCCACCACCATGTCGGCGGTGTCGGTCAGCGCGTTGAGGTTCTCGGGCTCGGACAACCCGCTGCTGCCTTTCCGGATGCCCTGCGTGGCATAGGCGAATTCGCCCGAGGCCGGGATCATTGTCACCGCCTGCGTCAGACCCTCCGCGGTGTCCGGATCGGCGAGCGGGCGGAACACCTCGAAACTCAGCTGCGGGATGCGGTTGCCATAGTTGCCGAGCGGCAGGTCCTCGAAAACGACATAAGCGGTGCCGCGATAGGCTGGCGTGTTGGCCGCGCCCATCTTCGCGGAAATGAACGGATCTGCCTCCTGGCTCTCATCGCCCGGATACCAGCGCCAGGTGATCCCGGCGGTGTCCAGCAGCTTGCCGTCGGCCCAGATGCGGCCAATGCCCGTGATCGGTCCCTCGCACAGTGCGACCGCGAAGTTGGCATAGTAGAAGTATTCGGTGGTCTTGACCTTTCCGCCACCCCCGCCGCCCTTGCCGCCACCCTGCGTGGTAGTTTTTGTCTCTTCGCGAAAATCCGTCGCCCAGATGATGTTGCCGCCAATCCGCATGCGGCCATAGAGGCGCGGGATCACCGCCCCTTCGGTGGCCGAGGTGATGCGCAGATTGTCCATCCGCGCGCCTTCGATCCGCTGTGTCGGCGCGAGCGACGAAATGATCCAGCTGTCGACAACCGAGCCAATGGTGGAGCCAACGAAGCCGCCGATGGTCGCGGCGCTGACGCCGAGGATCGCGCCGCCAATGCTGCCGCCAATGGCAGCGCCAGCGGCACCGAGAACGAGGGTAGCCATGGGATGATCTCAGCGTTGCGGGAACAGGAAAGCGAAGGCGATGCGCCGACGCCAGGATGGAGTGAGCGGTTCCTCGATCACGCCGAGCCGCTCGTAGGCGTGGAGGAAGCTGTCAGGGCCGGTGAGGATCCCGACATGCTTGGCAATGGCGCTCGGCGTCATCCGGAACAGGACCAGCGCGCCGGGACCGGCATCGGCGGGCGGCACCTCGATCATCATGCACCGCGCGCCTTCGGCCAGAACCTCGCGCGGCCCGGTCTCGCCCCAATCCCGGCTGTAGGGCGGGATCGGGAATGGCTCTGGCCCGACGACCTCGCGCCAGACGCCTCGGGCCAGCCCGAGGCAGTCGCAACCGACACCTCGCAGGCTGGCCTGGTCGTGGTATGGCGTGCCGAGCCAAGAGCGCGCAATGCCGATCACAGGCGCCGGATCCGCTAAGCATATCGAATTCATAGTCAGTCGCTATTTGGGGGCTTTGGAGGCCTGATGGCGAGACCATCTGCGCGGAACCAGGTACTTCATGCTGGGCAAGATCAGTGGCAGCATTTTTTGACTGATCACCTTCATTGGTTATAGGGACAATTTTCCCCGCCAACACGGCCGTTGAGCTCTTCGTGCCTGGTCGCACAGGCCGAGCAAACGTCATCTATAATTTCGATGAAATTCACTCTTTCAAGGCTTAGCCAGACGCCCGAACCCTGCACAACGCTGACGTCACCTTCGGGATCCGTGCGACAGGCAGGGCTTAGATAGACTTGAGGTGTGTCCGTTCCGCTGTGAAAAGCAATCACCTTACCTTCATAGTACACGCTGACATTTTGCAAGCTGATGCGTGCGTATCTGTTACTGCTGAAGCCAAATGGGTCTCTAGGAAGTATGCCGTCACTCTCAAGCGGACTGCTGGAAAAACGACCATCAAGAAATTGGGGCGAGTCCATGCGAGAAAAGAGTTCGCGCACCAATTCATCATGGCTGTATATTGGGACAAGGTCTTTTGGGAAGACTGTTCGAAGTGCATTAGAAACAACATCGTTGGTGTGCAGCATTCCAATACCAAGACCCAGCGCAAGCGAAAATATGGCTGTTGAAATTACAAAGGGCGCGCCTCGAAGAAGGGTCTTCAGACTCATTGAGCGTCTGGAAAAATGTAGCCAAACCCATGCGATACCTAAGGGAGGGGCAAGACTTAAGACTGACAAAAGAAAGTAGACAAATGGGAGATGAGCGTCACGGATATATGGAAAATCACTCACAAAATTTGCAGCGAACAGAGCAATGAACCCTGGAATGGCAAGAAGAAGAAGATATGGATTCTTGTAGTCCATTATTAGCCATCACAAGGTTGTCGTTTGCATGTACCATCTTCGCAGCAGTAACCCTGCCTACATGCGTTTTGAGAGCAACTTTCAGGACTGTTTGTACCACACATTGGACAAATATCGTCAATGTCGACTGCAGCAATATCTCCCTCTCGCTCACCACTAGCAGTTCCAATTAATAGGGACTTCCTCAGCTCATGGTTATCGGGCGGCATGTAAGATGCGCCAACCCCGAGGCCATCGAACTCGAAGCCTTCAAGAGCCTCACGGACGGCATGTGGATCAAAACTCCCGGCGCGTGCGACAGCGTCTGCATAAAGGATTGTCTGGCAATAGGCGGTGTGAGCGATGTTGGTGGGTAGATAACCATACCTATTCCCAAACGAGCGCACAAAAACGCCGCTTCCAGAGGCGTCCGAATTCGGGCTCCAGTCCAGCGCACCAATTACACCAGCGGCAGCCTGTCCCGCACCAAGAAGAACGAGGTTCTCGAGAAAAGGCGTCACAACTCTCAAGTTCTCAGTGATACCGAGATTTGCAAGGGTCTGCAATTGATTAACAAGATCATAACCTTGTCCACAGGCAAGGACAATATCTGGATCGTCGTTTCGAAGCCTCGAGAGCTGCGACGCTATATCAGAGGTGCCCGCGGGGAAGTCGTGGCGCGAAAGGAAATCCCAGCCAAGAGAACTCCCTGCTGCTTCGGCCTCTTCGGCAAAGTACTGACTGTCGGGAAACTGACTCGCAAGAATTGCAACACGCGGCCTACTCGAAATACTCTGTCCTGCGTGTTGCACAACGGCCCTTGTCGCAAGCCCGCCCGTTGCCGAGAAGCGAAACGCAAAGTCATCGGTGAATCGTTGTCCGTGAATCGCTCCGGGGAAGTAGGAAACTCCGACTTCGGCGCAGATGCCCTGAACAGCAGCGGCGCTGGACGTCGTAACGTTTCCGAATAGGGCAATTGCGCCATCCCACTCGATCAGACGTCTCGCGCCAGCTCGAGCATCATCAATCCGACTTTGGTCATCGGCGGATACCCAATTGATTCGCTTGCCGAGTAAGCCACGACCATCGAGTGCTCGGCTGGAGAAGGTTGCTAACATGCCATCACCACCGCTGCCATTCAGGTCGTCAACAGCTAGTTCGAAACCTGCCTGTGCTTGATAACCTTCGGAAGCTCGAGCGCCTGTCTGTGAGGTCACGAAGCCGAGTGTAACCGATGAGCCTGTGGGCTCGTTCACATATGATCCTTGGGCACGCACGATGTGTGGCACGGCAAGAGATGCGGACAAGCCTGAGAATAGCTTTAATGTTCTTCGTCTGCTGTGCTTCATGGCCCTCGGCTCGTACTAAAAGTGTACTCTATTTCAGGCTTTTCCGAAGTTCGGATTTGGAGAACTTTAACACATTTAGGGTCTGGAAGAAACGCCGGGCAGTGCCTCACAGTACGCCCCCGTCATGCCCGCCATCCTTCGTGGCATAGCGCAGCACGGCATCCTGGCCGGGAATGTGCGGGAAGCCCCGGAAATTGGCGGTATTGGCGAACTTCGTGCTGCAGGTCTCAATCCGCTTGTCGCAGCCAGCACGGATGGTGAAAGCGTCACCGCCTGCGATGGAACGCACTGGTGCTTCGAGCAGCGTCAGCATTGCGATGCCGTCAGTCAGGCCATGTGCAATGACCTCCGCTCGCCGCCCGGCATTGGCCCCGCTGGTCCATTCGACGGTACCGAAGGTGAACCAGCCAGTGGTAAAACTGCCGAGCCCCGAGGCGGTGAAGGCCCGGTCGCGCAGGATATCGATCACGGCGCCCGTGCCCTTGTAGACCGGATCTTCCAGATCGACGCCGCAGCGCGCATCGCCGAGGGCGGCGTCACAGGTCGCCTGGAACGTCCGTCCGACCGTCTGGCCGAGCACATTAGCCAGCGAGCGGACCTCGGCGACGAAGGCCAGCCGCCCGCGCCGGATCTGGCCAATCGCGCCGCGCCGCATCAGCACCCGCTGGCCCGTGTCCGCCCAGTTCACCCGCCAGACCTCGACCTCGGCATTGTCCCAGCGGCCGTCCAGGATGTCGGTCTCGGTGATGCGGTCAGAGGTAAGCACACCTTCGGCGTCCTGTGCATCGACCGACAGATCAGATCCCGAGCGAACCTCGGAGGCGGTCAGCCCGCTTTCCGGCTCGAAGTCGGTGCCATCGAAGCTGAGCGTCCGGTCGTGGTCGGTGAAACCGAAACTCACGCCGTCCGCCCGCGAAATCCGCCAGCACCAGGCGAGCGTTGTCGTGCCCTCGTTGAGATGGGCTTGCAGGTCGGGTGAGAGGGTTTTCACCGGCAGGTTCCTGTCATGCGGTCGTCGAGATCGGCGATCCAGTTCGCCCATGCTGGCGGCATCACTGCGACGGTCTCAGCAGCAGGCCGGGCCAGCCGCGCTTCGCCGTAGGAGGCGCAGCCAGCATCACCAGGCATTGTCGTTGTCGCGCAGCCTGTCAGCAGGTGCGCCAGCATCGCGCCCGTCGCGCACCGCCTTGCGACCGGCGTCCATCCGGTCTGTCTGATCCCGTTGTGCATCCTGCCAGGCCTCCTCTCGTCCAGTGCGTTTGCCTTCGGCGCGACCCAGCAGGCGGCCGAGGACGACACCCCCGACGGTGCCCAGAGCCGCGGCCAGCCAGATCAGGAAGTCAGCCATCGTCCCGCTCCCCGCGGGCCGCCGCGACGCAGAGGGCGACGATGAAGACGCCGAGGCCGCCACCCACGACCAGACCTGCGAGGAACTCAAGCATCGCCCTGAAACCCGCGCTCGATCCGGTCGCGCAGGCCGATCAGGCCAAGCCCGAGAAACATCAGCCCGGCCGGGGATGCATCGGCGGAGCCCGCCAGCAGCGCGACCAGGCGAGACAGCTCGGCAAGCGGGCCGATGGCGGGCAGCATGACAGATGCCACGCCGGTAAGAGCGGCGAGACACCCCGCCCACCAGGTCAGGGAATTGGGACGGATATAGCGCATGGGATCAGGTCCTCCGGATCAGGGTGGAAAGAAGGTTTGCCAGCCGAGCGAGCCAGCTGGTCTCTGCGGCTGGCGTGGATGGGATAGTGGGTGGTGGTGGCATGAGGGCCGGGCGCAACAAGGCCAGCGCCTGGTCTTCGCTCAGGCGTCGAACGGGTCGGGAGAAGTCGACGCGTCCCGATCGGTCCACCGCCCAGACCGGAATGGTGCCGCCCGGATAGCGTCCATGGCGGAACAGATCGCGTTCCGCCTCGCGGCGTGGAATGATCGCGGCGGGCTTGCGCCATCCCATGAAGGCCTGCGCAGCCGCCTCGCGGTCGCTTGCATTCAGATGGCGGGTCAGCATGGCACGCGCGATACCGCCGGTGTTGTAGTGGAAACTGACCAGCGCATCGAATTCATGCGGTGCCAATTGGACCTTCACGGCCCGCCGCACTTCGGCCTCGCAAGTCTGAATGTCGCTGCGGAACAGCCGGAATGCCTCCCGGATCGCAGCATCGAGATCGGCGGGCATCCCGCCCGGCATGCCGATCGGATCAGGCGGCCCGGCGGCGACGGTATGGCCGATGCCGAAGGTCCAGACGTTTTTCACGTCCCTGTAGGGCCCGGGCACGAGACCTTCGTGCCGGGCGAGGGTCAAAAGACCCCGGTCTGTCATGTGCATGGTTTTACCTGAGAAGTGAGAGAAGCAGGATCAGGGCAGCGACAATGATGCCGATGCGGATGCGGTGGTTGAAGGTCTGGCTCGGATCGGCAGCGTCGCTGCGCAGGGTGCGTGCAAGGCGGAGGAGATCATGCATCGGTGTCGCCGCCTTTCGGGTGGTGCATCCGGGCGAGGACGATCTCGATAAAGGCCGGGCCGAAGACGCCGACCAGATAGGCCGCCGATCCAGCGGCCCCGCCTGCCGGGATCGCCTCGGGCGGCAGGCCGAGCCAGGCGGTGATGACCGCCATCGACAGGCTGCCCATTCCGGCCGCAATCAACCCGCCGAGCAGAATGTGGCGCAGCGCGTCGCGCAGGCGCATCCTTGTTGTCAGCGCGTTTGTTGCGCCGCCCAGCGCGCCCCAGGCAGCGAGGATGACGGCGGTGGACGCCGCCAGATCGCGCAACACCGCAGCCAGAAAGCGGGTCTCTTCATTCATCTGCGGATCTCCAGCAGCGGGATGGATGTGATGGATCCGAGCCGTTCGATATCGAGGGTGACGTCGAGCGTGTCGGTGTCGAAGCGGACGGGTACGTCGAATTCGAAGCCAGCGGTGATGGCCGCGCCCGCGCCGGGAACTGTGTCGAAACTCACGACGCCGGTGGTGGTGTCGACGCTCCAGCCCGACATCTGTTCGACCCCGTCCAGCGCGACCCGCACGCTGCCCGCAACCGGCTTTGCGATGGCGCGGGTCCAACTTTGAGCACCGGAGGTGTAGAGTTTTAGCAATGCAAAACTGGTGACAATACCGTCGCCGGTGCCGATGAGCTGGTCGGTTGGGGTCACGGGTTGCGACGGCAGGCCGGATTTGTAGTCGGCCCAGTCCTTGTAGCGAAATCCGTGGAGCCGCCCGTTGCGCGCCTCGAAGAAGGCCACGACTTCCGCCAGATCGTCCGCACGGCGGATGCCATAAGCTACATCATAACGGCGGCGCGAATTGGCCCAGCTGGCATTGCGTTCCTCATCGCCACTCGCCAGCTCCACGATCTGGGTGCGCCGTTCAGGCCCGCCGCGTGCGCCGCGACTGATGTTGTCGGGAAACCGGACCTCGTGAAACGCCATCACATGCCCCTCCGGCCGAGGGATACCGCGCGGGCGATATCGGCTGCGACCTGCGTGCGGGATTGCCGGAAGCTTTCGGCATCGCGGGCGTTGATCGTGACGGAGATATTCGGTGCAGCACCTTGCCCTTGGCCATAACCAGCGGCTTCGCGACGGGATAACACCTGTTCGCCGCGTTGAAGGATCGCCGGAACCTCGTCGGGTTTGATGCCAGCCCAGCCACCGCTATGCATGCGTGGGGCACCGGCGAAGGCCAGCGCCGGAACCATGCGGCCCGGGCTCGGCGATCCGACCGTGCCACCTGCGTGCAGGATATCTGCGAACAGACCACCCGCACCGCCCAGCGCGCCGGAGAGCGCATTGGCGATTGGTCCAAGGATGAAACGCCGCGCGGCCAGTTTGGCCAGATCGGCGATCATCGACGTGACGAGGTCGCGGAAATCCAGTTTGCCGGATTTGACGAAGGTGGCCACCGCGTTCTCGGCGCTTTGGAAGGCCCCGACCAATGTCTGGCCGATATCGCCACCAATATCGCGGGCCTTGGCGGCGTAGTCGGCGAGCGACGCGGTGACGGCTGCCCATCCGGTTGCTGCTTGCTCTGCACCAGCAGCCGCTGCCGCACCGGCATTACGTGCGGCACCGCCCGCGCCACCCGCAGCTGTAGCCGTGTCATTCAGCCCGGCCGCCAGCGCATCGGCAGAACTGGCAGCATCGGCCAATATGGCTTCCGCCTTTGATCCGGTCCCAGTCACCGCGTCGCGCAGCGTCTGCCAACTGGCGAGCGGCCGACCTGCGGCATCTGCGAGCATGCCCGCTGCCTCGCGATATCCGTCGGCGCGGCCGCGTGCATCTTCAGCCATTGTGCCAAGACCGAGGTCGGGCGGTTCGAGATAGGTGCGGGACAGGGCGGCAGAGAAAGCATCGGCTGCGGCGGCACCCGCTGCTGTTGCCGCACCTTCAAACGGGTTGCCGATCCGCGCCAGGCCCACAGGATCAAGCGCGCCGATCTGAACGCCGCCTTCACCCGTTGCCCATTCCGGCAGCAGCGCCAGCGCCGCGTTCAACCCGGTGATGAAAGTGTTGATGCGGGTGACGACGCCGTTCAGCATCGCTTCGACGCCGGAAATCAGCCCGTTCGCCGCCTGAAACGCAAAGTCGCCGATGGCACCGGGCAGACTGCCCCAGATTGCCACGGCGGCATCATAGGCCCCCTGGAAAATCGCCGCTGTCCGGTCGCCGAAGCTGACCACGCCCGCGATGGTGCCTTCGAGCGCCGATATCGCTGCTGCCTTGAGGCCTTCCCAGCCAGCGGCCATGTTGGCAAATGCGGCGTCGAGCGACAGGCCGATGCGGAACCAGACCTCTTTTGCGAGATCGCCCAGAAGCCCAAACGCCTCCCCTACGCCGCCAACCCGGGAAACCAGCTGCGAGAATTGATAGACCAGCTCACCCGCTCCGACGATCAGCGCACCGATCCCGGTTCGGATCAGCGCCCCGCGCAGAATAACCAGCGCCGTGGCGACCCCGCGTACCGACAGGGCGGCTGCCGCCATGCCCGCCACCCAGCGCCCGGCCATGATGCCTGCGAAGGTCGCGGCATAGGTGGTCAGTCGCCCGATGTTGTCGAAGAGCACTTGGATGGCCATTCCCAGCGGCCCGGTGGCGCGCGCGACGGTGGCCAGCGCATTGGCCACAGCCTCGAGTGCCGGAGCGGCCGCAACCGCCAGCTGGTTCGAGACGCCGCGCCAGATCAGCCCCAGCCGGGAAATCGCATCATTGGTGCGTTCGATCTGGTCAGCATCCTGCTCGGAAACCACCACCCCGAAGGCAAGCACGTCTTGGGTCGCCTGGCGCAGCGTCGCAGTGTCGATGCGCGACATGGCGATGGAGCCTTCCTCGCCGAAGAGCTGCCCCGCAACGGCGGCGCGCTCAGCGACAGGCACGAAATCCGCGATGGCGGCGTTGATCGCCCCGACACGCTGGTCCAGCGGCAGAGCGATCAGTTCGGTGGCGGAAAGCCCAAGCCGGTCCAACGCATCTGCCGCGGGGCCGGTCCCTGCGGCCGCCTGGCTCAACCGCCGGGTCAGATCCTTGGTCGCCTGTTCGATCCCGGACATGGAGACACCGGCCAACTCACCCGCGCGTTCCAGTGTCTGGATCGAGGCGACGGTCGTCCCGAGCGATTGCGCCAGCTTGGCCTGCGCATCGACGGTCTGCAGCCCGGACCTGATCATAGCGGCCCCGGCTGCGGCCAGTGCAGCCGTGGCGGCAGCCGCAGCCAGCGTGGCGCGGCGGGCAAATGCGGCGACGCGTGCATTGGCCAAGTCCATTTCGCGCGACAACCGCCCGAACCCGCGCGCCCCGGCCTCACCGACGCCTTCCAGCTCGGCGCGCACCTGGCGGCCGCCCTCCGCCACGAGGCGGACAGAGACCCTTTTCTCAGCCATCACGGCGTCCTTCCATCTGTTCGTTGAGTTTGCGCACCATCACCGCCTCGATCTCGGGCAGCAGTTCAGCGGCAATCAGGGCGTCGATGCCCAACGCTTGGGCCAAAGCGATGGCTGCACCCATGTCCCAGCCCAGCACAGCGCCGGGGATGACGCGCAGCTGCCCGCCGAGGCGACCGACCAGATCCCAGAGTTGCCATCCCTCCTGCGTCCGGGGCTGGTTCAGTCGTGTGGGGCAATCGGCACAGCGCGCTTCGCAGGCTGCGCAATAGCTGTCGCCCCCGCCGAAGGACCACTCGGCGAGGGCGCGGAGGCGTTTTTTTCTGCGTCCAACAGCAGACCGCGTGCGACGTATTGGGTCTGGAACGCCTCGAAAACCGGCCAGATTTCCAGAAGGGCATCGATGGCGTCCGGTGACACGTGCGTGGGTTGGCCCATGGCATCCCCCACGCCCTCCCAATCCAGAACGGCGCGACGGGCCACGGACTTGGCCATGACCAGCGCCAGCTCTTCCTGGCTCGCATCTTCGGGCAAGGCCTCGAGGGCGGCATCGGCGCGGGCCAACACCATCAGGGCGGTGGTCAGCGGGGCGACCTGCAGGCGCAGGCCAGGGGCAAGCTCCAGCCATTCAGGGGCGGCGGTCAGGTTCAGACGGATCATCAGTAGGCCTCGATATCGTTGATCAGGGTTGCGGTGCACATGCGGGCGGGGCTGGCGGCTTTCGCAGCCTGCCAGTCGAAGGTCGCCTGCACGCCCTGCGGTCCGGAAATCTCTATCCGGGGGCGTGGCAGGTAGACGGCGTGCACGGTGAACGTGAAACTCTCGCCCGAGGGCAGGACATAGGCGAAGCTGATCTCGCAGGGATCGCCGTTGATCGCCTGGGCCACCAGCGTGCTGTCGGCAAAGCGGACCTCGATCCGGCCGGTCAGTGCTGCGATGGACGGGTCCGCCCCGTCGATCCTGCCGTCGCTGCGGATGGTCTCGATCCGGTCGAGGTTGTTGGCATAGGTGATCTCGGCGGAGACAACATTGCCCAGCGCAGAGCCGTTCCGGCTGATCGCGCCGTTGAAATGACCGAAGCGCTGCAGGGCCAGTTCGTCAGGCGTGCCTGCGCCGGTCGTCGTGGCGATGGTCTCGCCCTGCGCCACCAGCCGGGCGGTGGCGGTCAGCAGGCCCGAGCGTTGCACCTGCCAGGACAGCTGATCCAGCACGCAGCCGGAATACATCGCATAGCGTGGCACCTCGGGCATGCCGGTCTCGATCGACATCGACGGCAGCGTCCAGGATCCGGACTGAAACTCATGGGTCCAGGGTGCCGCAGCGCCGGTGGTAGCGGGATCGCCGAAGGCTGCCTTCAGCCAGAACCCGAAAGCCTCAGCGTCGATCGGCATGACGACATCGCCATCGGCCGTCACCGCGTCCTTGATCGGTGCCAGGGGATCGCGGCCGTAGCCCAGGAGTTCGCTGTTCAGCAGCGGCTGTTCTGATCCCAGCGAGGTGCTGGCGAAGGGCATTTTTGTGAACCCACCAACCGGCGGGGTGCCGTAAACTGTCTCGAACGCAAGCGCCATCTGCGCCCGCGCCCCTTGGGCTCGTGCCATTGTGTTCTCCTCTGGTTGTCGGGATCAGCCGAGTGGATCGGCCGTGGAATAATGCAGCACCACCGGAATGACTGCCGCCTTCAGGCTGGACGCACCCTCAACCGGTAGATCGACCGGACGGGGCGCTTCCGCTTCGACCCAGTCGCAAAGCCCGCCCAGAGTGCGGTCAGCGGCGAGCGCTGCGCCGATGCTGGCCATCAGCGTATCGAAAGCTTCGTCACGGTCGGTGCCCTGCACGACCGCCTCGATTTCGGCTCGGTGCTGGTAGTGGTAGGTGAGCGGCGACAGCGTCACCTCGGGGTCTCCCGGTTCACCGTCGCGCAGGATCAGCAGGCCCTCAGTCGGGACGCGCTCGGGCAGCACTTCGCCGCGCAGGGCGGTGGCAGACAGCGCCGAGAGCCGCGCGTGCAGCGCGGTTAGGATGGTTTCACGGGGAGTAGGCATCGGTCATCTCTTACAAGCAAGTAGATCTTTCTCCCTAAGATGCAGGACCTTAGCGTCAAGAATAGGTTCTGCGAACCAATCATTCGCTTCGCGGGAACCCACCTTAACAGTGTGAATGCGAGCGCTAATTGGCAGGTATACATTGTGCGGAACGTCCGGTTCGGATTGCACAACAGAACCCGGGCCAAAGACTTGGATCTCAGGCTCTCCTTCTCGATCAGGCAGGCGTGCAAAAGCTATCCAGCCCTCTTCAACAACGTAAACTTCTGATATTGAATGGTGTGAATGGCTTTTCTGCCAAGCACCGACACTTCCCGCGATAGTCAATATGTAGCCGTTTCCCGATGAATGAGTCAGTCGAAACCTACTTTCGCCATTTGGCATCTTCTCATGTAATGTATTGACGCCGAACTCGCGAGCCGCAACCTCGGAGGAAATCTCTTTGGGCTGCTCGCTCATTGCGCGACCAACTCCGCCAAACGATCTTCATCAAAGCTCACTGTGGAAAACTCAAAATTTGGGTCGAGCCGCCTTGGGTGCCAGCGGGTGCCAAACTTTGGATCGTCATAAAAGTGGTCCACACCGTCTACCTTGAATAGAGCTTGCCAGTAACGGGAATATCCAATCCTCTGCCGAAGGCGTCCAAGTATCTGGCTATCTTTGAGGAGGAGGTCGGCACCTTTCGTACCCACACCATGTGCTCCTGCGAGCAGAAAGATCGCCTCACCTTTGTCGAGACCTTCCTTGTCAAACACATTTGGCAAGCAAGTTATCAACAGAAAATCCGTGTTAAGTTTTCCGTTGCTCACCTCCGAAGCATATAGATCTCCGGTGGATTTTCGAATGATTGACCAATTCCCGGTTCTTCCGCTTCGTCCGACAGTCTCTGATATCCCTAGTTGACCTAAAGACTCGCGCGAGAGAAGAAACTCATAATCAAGATCGAATACAGGGTTATCAGATCGAATTAGTCCTCTCATACCGTCTGCTGGATCCACGAAATCATACTGAAGAAATTGACGAGAGAATTTGTTTGATACAGGACTGCCACTCGCAACTATCGTGCCAGTCGGATTTTTCGGCAACTGATCGCTGTCATAAACCACCCGCCTCTCAGCTACATCAGTCACCAGTTCATCAAATCTATCTGCTACGTATGCATCATCTGGATGGAAATGTGGGTATCTCGGACTTGGATGGGATTGCCCAGGAACAAACATTGAACGCACATCAATTGACCCAAATACGCCTTTGATTGCCTCAAGGTCATAGTCAAAAGGGTCGCTGAACCGTTCAGCCTGATCGCGCAGAACCCCAATGACTTCATTGGTGACCGTAGTGAAAATTACTGCAGTCACCGTGGTAACCATTGTCTGGATAAGAAGTTCCCTTCGGCCTTTGTCTACCATGTATCGGTTCCCCAGCGCATTCAGTCTCCAATACCAGAAGTTACAGGTTTCTCAGCCATGTAACCAGTATTAATTCCGGAGTGCTGGCAAGCGCTCGCTCCGCGTCCCGTGCCAGGTCCAGCCGCTTCGGCAACTTCACCTGCGGCACCAGCAGGAAGATCGGCGCGGTGACCCTTCCGCGTCCGGTCTTCGAACGGGACACCACCGCTTGGCCTTTCGTGTTCAAACGCCCCTCTGCCACCAGCAGGCTCGGGCCCGTCCGTCGATAGACGAAGCGCAGGCGCAGCCCGCGCCGCCGTTCCCATTCGCCGGGGGTGATCCGGCCGCCGCGCGTAGATTTGCCTGCGGCGGGCAGCGGAATTGCCAGCCAGAACCCATCCTTCGAGCGGATCAGTGGGCCTGTGTCGTGCGCGCCGATGATCTCCGGTGCCTTCGACCAGACCAGAGCCGCGGCGTTCAGGCTATCTCCGGCCTTCGGATAACTCGCAAGCCGGATCGAATTCGCCAGCCGCCGCCCGAGCCCCGCGCCGGTGATCTGCGCCCGCCAGTCCGATTTGAGCCCGGTTCCGGCCTCGCGCATCGCGGCACTTACGGCCTTTTCCCCGGCCCTGATCTCGGCGGACATCATGGCCACGAGGTCCGGATCGATGTCGAGTTTCAGCTTCAAATTCCCACAGACCTCATTTTCCGGCTATGCTGCGCATTCATTTCAACTTCAGAACCGGGGAGGAAGACGATGATTGATCGTGACGCGTATGTGGAGAAGGCAAAGGCGAATATCGACAAGTGGAACGCAGAGATCGACAAGATGCAGGCAAACACCAAGGAAGCGGAGGCCGATGCGAAGATCAAATACGAGAAGCAGCTTGCGGAAATGCGCAAGCAACGCGACGAAGCCGAGGCGAAGATGAAGGAGGCGCAGCAGGCGTCCGACGCCGCCTGGGGCGATATGCGCAAAGGCTTCGAGCAGGCATGGGACAGCCTCTCGGAGTCGTTCCAGAGTGCGATGAAGCGGTTCAAATAGCGGATCACGCTGGCACCTCGGCGGCCATCAATGCAACGAGATCAGGATCGATATCGGGCGTCAGCTTCATGATGGGCGCAGATCCAGCGCCCAGATGAGGCGTTCGCGGTCGCGCAGTGGCTCGCCCTGAATGGTGAAGCTGTCGGCACCGATCACGATCAGATCGCCGGGGCGGGGGTCTGGCAGGTCGTACACGCGCACGTCCACCATCATGGTGTCGCTGACCAAACGCCCAGCGCCGAATTCGGTGATGCGATCCGGTGCGCGGCGGATCACCCGGATAGTTCTTTCCTCGGACGTGGTAGCCGACATCCAGAGCGCGGCCACGGCCATGGACGGGTTGGAATAAATCCGGTCCATGGCGGCAGTAAAGACGGTCATGGCGAGCCTGTCAGTTCGAAGTATTCAGGCGGATCGCGATGCGTGGCCGCTTGTTCACCGGCAGGATCGAAGCCTCCGTCATCAGGTCAATCCATCGGCCTTTCTCGTCGAGATGCTGGCGGGCGTAGAGTGGCAGGCCCATGGTGTTGGCCGCCTCCAGCAGGTTGGCCGGGCCGCCATAGGTGGTGAAGGTGTCCATCGTGCCAAGCGGGAACGCGATGCCTTCGCTGGCCGGAACCAGCCGTTCGCTGGCGTTGGTCGAGAGCGTGACGGTGCCCGAATATTCCTCGAACACGATTCCCGCGAAGGGGAAGTTGCGGCGCATATCCTCGCGCAGCGGCTGGGCCCCGGTGGCCGCATAGAACTTGTAGGCCTCCTCGGTCTTCGGGTGCGCGATCAGTTTGTCGAAGAACTCGCGGCTCACAAGGGCGTGGACCGAGGACATCGCCTCGCCCAGCAGGTTGTCCTCTACCGCCCGCAAGACCTCGCGGACCTTGCCCTGCACATTGGTGCCAGCGGTGCCGAGCAGAAAATCAACCGAGATTTGCGCCAGGCCGAATTCGGTGAAGTAGTTGTAGAGGGTGGTGCCAGCGCCGTCTTTGACGATGCCGCGCAGCGCGTTCATCTCCATGTACTCGCGGGTCTGGGCGTGCTTGCGGCGCATCAGCTGCAGTTTGCGGTTCATCACCTCAACCAGTGGATCGGCTGCATCGAAGACGCCCAGCGCCGGGCTTCCCTGAATGTCGCCCGGCAGGATCACGTCGTCATGCGGGATCCACGGCAGGGCGAAGCTGCGCATGGCACGCCCCTCGCGGGTGCCAACCGTGGCGGGGCCACCGAGGGGCACCGAGGGCAGCAGGTTCAGCACCCCCTCGTATTGCTCGATGATCACCGATCGTTGGCTGACGCCTTCGAAGCGGAAGAGGCCGATCTGGCCAAGGCGGGTGTAGAGGTTGGGCAGGATGTTGATGGCCTGCGTCATCTCGGCCAGCGAGTAACCGCCAGCGTCAAAGGGATTGCGGACAAGGGTCATGGGGCGCTCCGGAGATGTGGGGGAATGGGTGACGACGTCACGAGTCAGAGGTCGCGCGTCAGACGCCGTCGCGGGCGATGATGCCGACGGCAGCAAGTTGGGCGATCTTGGCGGTGATCTTGGTGCCGTCATCGACGGATCCGTCATAGGCGAGGCCTGCGCGGGAGACGATCGAGGGGCCACGGACGACCACGATGCCGGTGGCATCCGCCAGTGTGGCATCGACGGCATAGAGCAGCACGGCGGTTGCGGTCTGCGCGCCATCCGAGCCGGTCGCGGTCGCCAGCTTGTATTTGCCGCTGGCGGTGATCTGGCCGAGCACCGAGCCGACCGGATAAGGCATGCCTTGCAGCAGGGTGATCACTTCGCGGGTGTAGTTCGGGTTGACCTCATATTTGAGGACATCGCCCATGCTGGGCTGTTCCGTCAGGACGGGCATTGGTCAGTCTCCATGATGTTGGGGATTGGGACGCTAGTTCAGCGCTTGGCGTCGGTCGCGGTTTTCTTCGCCGCCGCGATGATCGGACTGTCTTTCGCGGCGGCGGCTGCTGGAGCGGTGGCGACGATGCCAGCGGCATCGCCGCGGGCAGCAAGGTCGGCCAGTACGCGGGCGCGCAGAGCCTCGGGTTTGATGCCGCGCGTGACTGCGTCGGCCGCATCGATGGTCACACCGAGCCGGGCCGCTTGCGCACAGACCTGCGCCACTTCGGCGGCCTCAGCACGAATGGCCTCGGGGTTCATGGCTGCTGCTTCTGGTTTCGGCACAGCAGGTGCCGGAGCGTCCGTTGCAGGCGTGGCGGCAGCGACCGACGGTTCGGTAGTGGTCGGGGCCGTGGCTTCATCGGGCGGAATGGCAGTTGCGGCCGGATTGGGAGTGTCGGTGGTCGTGGTCGTCATCTGTGGACCCTTTCTGGTTGGGGGCGTGATGCCGCGGGGTGCGGCGGCGAAGGCGCGGAAGGCGGTGACGGGATCGGCGATTTCGTCAGCTAGACCGGCGGCTATGGCGTCGGCCCCGCGGAACACGGCGGCTTCTGTAGCAAGCGCTGCCGCTTGAGACAGCCGGTCCCCGCGACCTGCGGCGACGGTTTCGGCGAAGAGGAAACGGACCACCTCCAGCTCACGCTGCATCTGATTGTGTATGGCCTCGGGCAAAGGCTGATACGGGTTCGCGTCGATCTTGTGCGATCCGACATGGACCAGCGTGACGGCGATGCCTTTCTGATCCAGCGCCCCACTCATGTCGGTGTGCAGCGCCACGACACCGATGCTGCCGACAGCACCCGTCCGGGGCAGGATGATCCGGTCAGCCTGCGATGCCAGAACGTAACCTGCGGACAGGGCATGTTCCGTGACAAAGGCATGGACGGGTTTCTGCGCCCGCGCTGCCCGGATGCGATCTGCCAGATCGAAGGCCCCCGCGACCTCCCCACCAAAGCTGTCGATGTCGAGCGCAATGCCTTGAACGGCCGGGTCGGCCAGCGCAGCCTGCAGCTGCGCGGTAATCCCTTCGTAAGACGTCAGGCCGGAGGATTGGCCGATCCAGGCGCCACGGTGCACAAGAGTGCCCGCGATTTCGATCACCGCGATGCCATCCACCACCGCAAATGGCTGGCTGCCGTTCCGCTGGTGGCGCTGCGCGAGATCGTTCCCAAACAGCGAGGCGCGAGCAGGAAGAGCGGCTGCGGATTGACCGGGAATGTCCACGTCCAGCCCTTGGAAGACGATTTCCTGCCCGGTGATCCGCGGCCCTAAACCCGACAGGAATGCCAGCGCCTTGGCCGGGTCGACCATCAGTGGGGTGTTGAAGGCGCGCTGGGCGATTTGTGCGTGATGCATCAAGCGTCCTCCTTGGGATCGGGTTTTTCATCGGCGCTGTCGTCCGCCTCGTCGTCCCGGTCGCTGTCCTGATCCGTGTCTTTCGCCCCACCTTGGCCTGGCCCCTGCGCGGGCGATCCCGGACGTCGGAAGTCGAGGCCCAGCGACAGCTCGCGTTTGCGCTCAACGGCGATTTCCTGATCCACCTGTTCGGCGTCATAGCCACGCTCCGAGAGGGCTTGGGTGCGGGATTTCAGGCCCGCTTCGATCTGCAGGATCTCGGCCGAGGCGTCTTTCATCGGGTCGATCCAATCCCATTTGGTCGGCAACCATGCGCAGGCCTGATATTGCCGCCGCTGGCTGTCATAGCCCGGCAGATCCAAGGCTCCCGACAGCACGGCGGTATCCATCCAGCGCACCCAGACCGCGCGGCAGAGCTGAAACACCAGCACCCCGTGCTGCCAGGCTGAGATGCGGCGGCGGAATTCGATCAGCGAGATGCGCGTGTTCGAGAAGTTCCCCTTGGCGGTGTCACCGGTCAGGTAGCCGTAGGGCACGCCCAGCGCCGCTGCGATCTGCAGCAGGGTCCGGTATTGAAACGGCTCGTAGGTGCCGCCTGAGTCCGGGGTTGCCGGGGTGGAGACATCCTCACCGGGATCCAGCCGCACGACCTGACCGGGCTCAACTTCGAGATCCTCCTCGGTCGGTTCCAGCGGGGTTTCCGGGGCTGGCGAGGTGATGAACATCGCGAACATCGCCGCGATCTTCTTCCGCTCCAACTCGGCGTCGTCATAAAGGTCCAGCGTGAACAGCTTGACGATGGCGGCGGCGAACCGCGACACACCGCGCAGCTGCCCGGCTTCGACCGGATCGAGGACATGGATCACATCTTCGGCGGGCACACGGACCGTTTCATTGGTGAGGCCGGGGTCCGTTCGGTCACCCGGATGTCGGCGCAGGAAGTGATAGGCCACGCGGCGACCGATGCCGTCAAACTCAATGCCCTGCCGGATCAGCCCAGCGCCGGGAAGGGTTCGGTTCATGTCGAGGGGCAGCATTTCGGCGGGCAGCATCTGCAACTGCAGGGGAATAGTTAGCCCGTCTTCCGCCCGGCGCGGCCGGATGCGAATGAAGACCTCGCCTGACAGAAACACCTCACGCGCCGCCCGGCGCTGCAGCCCGTAGAAGTCGGTCAGCCCTTCGGCGTCAGCATCATCGGTCCAGGCAAGCCACAGGGCCTGCAGCTCTTCCTTCTTTGCGGCATCCGCGATGGTCGACGAAGGCTTGATGCCATCACCGACGACATTGCTGGCGAAAGATTCTACGGCGTTCGCCGCATAGCCGTTGTTCCTGACCAGCCAGCGGGCCCGGGCAGTGATGGTGTCGCCCGCGGCGGCAATCAGCGTGTTCACATGGGCGCGGCTGGCCCGGAACCCACGCAGGCGTCGATGTGCCTGCGCGGCATCGAACCCGCCGATGATCGACCCGATGCGCTGCCGGAAGGCTTCGAACGCCATGGATCACAGGCCCTTCGAGGCGACAGTGCCCCAGCGCCGACGACGCGGGGTGCCGGAGGTGGCGCTGGCAATCCGGGTTTCCAGATCGCTGATCGTGTTCGCCAGCTCCGCATCTGAGCCATAGGTGATGGTCTTGCCGTCATAGCTGACCGAGCGGACGCCCGCGTAGCGCGCCTCCTGCAGTGCCGCCAGCAGGGCGCGCATCCGTTCCAGATCCATCTCAGTCCCTCATGAAGTTCGGTGTATAAGCCCGGCGCTTGCGCCGTGGCGTGGTCGGTGTACCCGCCTTCGGCGGGGTGGGCGCGGCCTGGTCGGACGGTGCCGCCTTCTGAAGTGCCGGGCGGGTTTCCACACCGGCCTGCTCTTCAAGCCGCTGCCATGTGGCCTCGTCCCAGCGATCCGCGCCCATGATCCACGCGGCGGCACGCGCATAGACCCGGCAGTCCAGCGCCTCGTTCCTCTCCCGCATCTTCTGCCATTCGGGGTGGGCATAACCGCGCTTGTTGCGCACGGTGACCAGCTGTTCGGCCACCAGTTGCTTCAGCCATTCGGTGTCGATCCAGTCGGGCAGATGCACGGTGCCGGGGGCGTCCAGAATGCCCAGCGCCCGGTCCTCGTCGCTCGGTCGCTCCAGCCGCAGGAAGCGGTAGGTTTCGGTTTTGAAGGTGGCTGTGGCCACCGACCAGAGCCGCGCGCCCCGGCGCAGTCGCCTGCCGCCGATGGTCGCGTCGACAAAGGTCGGGCCGGATACCGGTGTGGCCCGGTTGAAGCCTTCCAGGCCCTTGACGGGGGAAACCTGTTCGAACCCCTGCTTGCGTGCCCATGCGTAAACCGCCGCGGCCTCATAGCCGGTGTCGATCGCCAGCTTGCCGATCACCATCACCGCCCCATTGGCGCAGACCCACGTCCGACTGAGCAGGGTGGTCAGCTTGTCCCAGCAGGCCGGATCGTCCGGACCACCAGCAATGACGATGTGATCGACCAGCCAGCTTTCCAAACCGCGACCCCAGGCCCAGACGTCGACCTCGATCCGGTCCTTCTGGACATCAACGCCAGCTGTCAGGAACAGACCACCGACGGGGATGTGTGCGCCCGCATAACTTTCACGCCGTTCGGCCAGCCGCTGCCATTCCGGCGCATCGCCAGACTCGAGCCATGTCTCGCCCAGCAGGGTGTTGCGCGCCGCGCGCAGCATCTCCTCCGAGCCTTGCGCCGCCAGCCAGTCCCGCGCGATCTGCTGCCAGCTTTTCCAGCCTAGCGGCGAATAGAGTGCTGAGAGGTGGAAGCCGATGGAGTGCGGATCGGCGGACACGGCAGTTGGCCGCCATTCGCCCTTTTCCAACATCTGCGTTTTGTGATGCTCGGCGATGGCGCGTTCGCAGCCCTCGCAATGATAGGCTGCGGTGTCAGGACGGCCCTTGTCCCAGCGCAGCCGCTCGAACTGCAGCCATTGCATCGCCCCGCAATGCGGACAGGGCACGAAATAGCGGCGCTGGTCCGATGCATCGAACTCGCGCTCGATCCGGCTGATGCCCCGGATGGTGGGCGTCGAGACCATGAACACCTTGCGCCGGTGCGAGAAGGTGGTGGTCCGCGCCTCGGCCAGCGTGACCGGATCGCCTTCCTCGTCGGCCGAGGCCGGATAGGCATCGACCTCGTCGAGAAAGATATAGCGCGCGGGCATTGACCGCAGACCGGTGGCCGAGTTCGCCCCGGTCAGCACCAGGATGCCGCCGGGGAATTCCTTGGACAGCATCGAATTGCCCGCGTCGCGCGAACGGGCAGGCTGCACCCGTTCCTTCAGCGCCGGACTGTCCTCGATCAGCGGGTCGATCCGCCCGCGCGAGGTGCGTTTCGCCATCTCCACCGTCGGCAGCACCGCCAGCATCGGCCCCGGCGCATGGTGGATCACAAAGCCGATCCAGTTGTTGCCCGCCTCCGTCGCCCCGACCTGCGCGGCCTTCATGAAGCTGATGCGCTGTGCCGGGTGCCGCGGTGACAGCGCATCCATGATCTCGCGCAAGTAAGGCGTCCGCGCGGTGCGATATTGGCCGGGTTCGGCGCTGGCCCGCGAGGACAGTTTGCGGTGCTGATCCGCCCATTCCGACACCGTCAGGTCCGGATCGGGCCGCATGCCGCGACGCCAGGCCCGCAGGACATCCTCGGCCCCGTCAAAGACGAGATCGAGGTCTGCCGTCAGGTCGTCGCTTGCCGTGCCGTCACTGTCCGAGGCTGACCCGGAGATCGGCGAGGGCGTCGAGTTGCGCTCTGACATGGGTTTCCAGCACCCTCTGCAGGATCGCGGCCTCGATTGTCACTGGCTGGGCCGATTGTTTTTCCACCTCCGATGCCACTTCAGCTGCCATCAGCGCTGCGACGCGGGATGGCCATGTGACCCAGACATCGCGTTCCTGTCGCGCCAATCGAAACACGAGCGTTTCCGCCCGGGCGCGATCAACCAGCGTGCTCTTCTTCTTCTGGATTGCCAGCTGGCGTTCCTGCGCCTGATAGACCGTCAGTGCGGTGCGGGCCTTTAGGTAGGACGAGCTGTCGGCTGTCCCCGAGAAGCCACTGTCGCTGCCCGTGCTACGTCGTTGCTGGTCTGGATCTGTCATATCCGCTCGGCGTACATCCGAGGCGGCTGCATTGATCGAGCCATCACCGTAGACCACCAGGCGCCCAGCCTTGCGCGCCTTTTGGATCGCCCCGCGCGAGATGCCGGAATGGGCGGAATATTCGCGCTCCGACATGCCTTCCAACGACGTCACCTGATCCGATTATAAAGCAATGATATTGCTTGATATTTCGTTGATTAAGATCGGCAGTAGAGCGATTCTGAATGCATCGGAACATTACAACACACCGCCGGAGACCAGACTATGACCGACCTGAACCCCCAGACCACGCCCCGCCACCAGCTGCGCGCCGAGAAGGCGCGGCGCAACCGGGAAGCCGCCCTGAACGCCTTCATTGGCAAGAAGGCCGAGATCGATGAGATGCTCGCCCGCCTGCAGGCGCTCAGCGACGATCATTTTGACACCCACCCGGATGAAGTGAGCTGGGCCGATGTCGGCACCCTTGAGCACCACGCCGGGCTGCTCAAGCGCATCACCGACAGCGCCTTTGGCGAGGGTGAGCACGCCGAATAAACCGACGACGCGCCATGACGCGGCCCGCCAATGCGGCGGGCTTGCCCCGCTAGAAGGTCGCGCAATACCGCGCCCGCCCGATCATAACCGGAGGCCCAGATGCCCAAACTCACCGACACGCAAACCATAATCCTCAGCGCCGCTGCCCAGCGCGCAGACAATCTCGCCATGCCGCTGCCCAAGGGGCTGCATGGCGCCGCCGCCAATAAGGTCATCACCATGATGATCGGGCGCGGCTGGCTCGAGGAGGTCGACGCCGACCTGCGCAAGGGCGAGCCGCTCTGGCGCGAGACCGGCGATGGCCATGGCACCACGCTGGTCATCACCGACGCGGGCTTGCTCGCCATCGGGGTTGAGCCCGTAGTGGTCAAGACTATGGCCGCGATCCGCACCCACGCTGCACAACCGCCTGCGCCCAAACCACCGACACCGCGCGCGGGGACCAAACAGGCGATGCTGATTGAGATGCTGCAGCGGCCTGAGGGGGCCACGATGGAAGAGATCGTCGCGGCCACTGGCTGGCAGGCACACACAGCGAGAGGCGCCATTTCTGGGGCGTTGGGCAAGAAGCTGAGGTTGATTGTTACTTCGGCGAAGGAAGAAGGAAGGGGGCGGGTGTATCGTATTGGTTAGACCGACTAAAGTTGCCCAATGGCGGGTCTGAGCCCTCAAAAACCGAATGCTGCATCTACTACGGGCTTCGGCCATGGGAGTTGCAGATTGTGTTTGCGCCCCGAAAATTGTCGATCCACAGGTTAGCTGAAAACTCAGATATATGTCTTGGATAAGACGACAAGAACATGGTTCGTTGCCTAAATTTCCTGTACACTCGTCTGTGATTGTCGATTTTCGGGCAACAAGCTTGATCCGCTTTTCGGGGGACTTTGACATGGAAATTGATTTAGAACGACTGAAGCAATTAGAAGACGACATCGTCACTAAGGTTCAAGGGCGAGTTGAAGATCGACTATTTCGGAAATACCTGACCATGGGAGGGTTTGTGGCCGCAGTCACAGCATTTTTTGGTTGGTCAGTTATCGACTCTATCGAGGAAAAAGCAGAGGACCTCGCGCGAGGAGCGGCCGCGCCAGCCATTTCAGAGGCCGAAGATGCAGTAAAACAGGCGACTGCTTCAGCTAATAGTGCACAGAACGCAGCGGATAACGCTGCCCTTAGAATTGACAACGTGGATGAGTATCTTGAACGCAGAGAAGAGATACTGTTGTCGGTGTTGTCTGATACCAGTTCTCAGCGGCGGAGTGTTGAGCAGATGCGAACCGAAGCTCAAGAGTTTTTCACTTTCACTGAAGCCAAGTCTCAAGAATTGGATGAAATACGCCAGAAGTTAGCCGATAGGTTTGAAGAGCTAAACAATGACCTGTCTGACTATCAGACGAGAACAGAGGAATTTAGTATTGAGTTAAACAAACTCGCGAGTGCAGGAGATCTGGAAACAGTTGCGAACACTGTTGACGTATTGGGTACACAGCTTTCTGCAATGAACCGACAGTTGGACGAGTTATCTCAAAAAGCATCCACTACAGAAAACCTCGTTCAACAAGGGGCAGATGGTGCAGTGATTGATGGAGCTGTAGCTGATGTTAAGCCGGAGAAAAGCAACGCGCTGATCGAAACAACTGTCTATTTTCAGTTTGCAGGCGTTACAAGGGAGTTAGCAGAAGCAATCTCGTCACGATTGCAGACTTCAGATTATGTTGTTCCGGAGGAAGAACGCACATCTATTGCAGCCGGCATGCATGAAATCCGATTCTTTTTTTCAGAAGATCGTGAGCGGGCCACAAAACTGCAAGAGGACATAAACACCGTTTTGTTAACAATGGGTTTGAAGTCTGATGTTACAATTCGAGATCTTACTACGTATCAAGGCGCAAAACCTCGACGCGGCACCTTAGAACTTTGGCTAGAGCCCATACCTTCTTAACATTGAACTTTGCTTAAACAGCTGTTGACCCGAGCGGTTTTTTGCTTTGGTTTTTAGTACGACCGCTTCGTCTCGAATCACCGACATTGCTGGAGACAGGGTATCTTGACATGCGTCCTGGCACTGGAAGCATAGGGTCTGGACCCATTGATTTCAGGCGAGCATCATGATTCACCGCCGGAAAACTGAGCGGTGATATGTCTGATCTTTTCTGGTTGAGCGACGCGCAGATGGCGCGTTTGAAGCCCTATTTTCCGAAGTCGCACGGCAAGCCGCGTGTTGATGACC
>NZ_JBDWLR010000075.1:0-37584 GCF_039973035.1 Sedimentitalea sp. | reverse complement strand
GGCAAATCGATGATAGGCCCAGACAGCGTATCCGATGATTTCAGGAGGAAAACGTTGGCCTGAAAAGGCACCAGATTGCTTGGGTTTGGTCATGCGCCCACGTACCGGCTTTTGAGATGTCCCGCAACTTGACGATGCCGTTTCAGTGTGTGGGTGGCTGTAGGTCAGACGACTTTGAGGCCAACGTGTCGAAACTGATCTAGAAGCGCTTTAGGTGCGGCGCGATTGGTGACCAACGTTCCGGTCATCTCTATATCCCAAGAGTGGACGCGACTGGTGGCGCCCAGCTTGGTATGATCCGCCAAAATCACCGATCGCACGGCCTGCATGGCCATCGCCCTCGAGACCTCAGCTTCTTGCAGGTCGTAGAAGAATGAACCTTTCTCGGGATGCAGGGCGACTGGCGCGGAGAAGCAGAGTTCTACCTCGAAGCGGCGGATTTCCGACAGGGTGAGTTCGCCCACCGTGGCTGGCACATCTATCGCGATTCGCCCGCCCAGCAGGATGACTTCCCTGCCGTCAGCTTGCAGTGTAGTGGCGATATCCAGCGAATTGGTAATTACCGAGACGCTGGGTAGCTTTACTAGTTCCCGGGCAAAGACAGCAGTGGTTGATCCGGCATCCACCATGATAGTCTGGCCGGGCTGGATCAGGCTAAGAGCTTTCTTTGCGATTTCAGACTTTGCACGAATTTGCGTTGTCATGCGTTGGCGAAAAGGGCTCTCGGTACGGGCCTCTGGAAGGACAGCGCCGCCGTGGACACGGGCCACCTTGCCAATCTCTTCGAGATCGAGCAGGTCGCGGCGCACTGTTTCGCGCGAGACGTCCAGAATCCCTGCCAAATCGTTTGCGCTAACCTGCCGGTTGGCGTCCAACATCGACAGGATCCGCTGATGACGCTCCTTTGCCCACATCAGGTCCTCACCTTGTTTCCGTTGCGACGCTCCATCAGCGCCAGTGTGGCCTTCATAAACAGGACTGCCACGCACACAACTGCCATTACGCAGGTCGCGAATGCCGCCGCCTGCGAGGTCAATCCGGCATCGTCCAGTCGCATGATCGTAACGGCGGCAACGCTCAGGTCCGGGGTGGTCAGGAATACCACGGCCGAGAGCGTCACCATTGAGCGCATGAAAAGGAAAAAGAAGACTGAGACGAGCATCGGCGCAATGAATGGCACGACTATGTCCCGTGCTGTGCGGCCAAGCCCGGCGCCAAGGCTACCGGCTGCTTCTTCCAACGCTGCTGGTAGCTGCCGGAAGCCCGTCATCACGGTCAGGAAACTCTGCGTGTGGTAATGGTAGAAGTTGACGATGGCGATCAACGCAGCGGTACCATAGAGCAGGTAGAGAGGCGTCGCAGTGGAGTTGAACGTCAAGATGTAGGCCAGTCCCAGCACCATGCCAGGCACGGCGGCTGGCATTGCGGCTAAGATCTGGATTGGCTGGGCCAAGGCCTGCGGCAGGCGACGCAGTCCGAGCCCTAGAAGGAACACCGCGCCTGTGCCGCCAACTGCTGCCGCGAGCGATACGACGATGGTCATGCGCAGCGACGAATACCCGCCCGCGAGGGTGATGTCGTAGTGCTTGGGCGAGAGGTCCATGTTGTAGGGCCAAAGCGTGACAAAACTGGCATAGACCACGATCCCGATCACAGAGACGATGCCTGCGCAAATCAATAGTGAGAATGCCGCCATGCTGAGATCGCGCAGCGGTGCGAAACTGGGGAGGAAGGTGACCTGCCCGGTGGTCTGGCCCGCCCGTTGACGTTTCATTGCCTGCCGTTCAATGCTGTAGGAAATGACGGTAGGCAACAGTAGCATGATGCCCACGACAGCGCCCATGTTGAAGTTACGTTGACCGACGACTTGGCTGTAAATCTCTGTTGCTAGCACAGAGTAATCGCCGCCGATTACAGCCGCGTTGCCGAAATCGGTGATCGTGATGGTAAAGCAGACGAAGGCTGCATTCAGTATGCCGAAACGTGCGGCAGGAAGGGTCAGGTCACGGAACTGACGCCAAGGGGAGGCCCCCATGACCTCGGCAGCCTCGTATGTGCGCGCGTCCAGAAGGACCAGCGCCGCACCAATGATCATCACCGCTTGGGGCAGCGCGTAAAGCGTGTTGGCGATTAGAAGGCCCCAGAAACCATAGATCTCGATCTCGACGCCGAGCGCACGGCTGATGACGCCGTTGCGTCCTAGGAGGAAAATTAGCCCAAGTGCCTGCACCAGAGATGGGGCCAGCAGCGGCAGCACAATCACGCTTCGGATCAGCCACTTGCCGCGGAAAGCACAGCGATAGAGGCCATGCGCAATAACAAAGCCAAAAAGGACGCTGAGGGCCGTGGTCGCACCACCCATGGCCAGCGAATGTCTTGTGGCTCGCCAGAATCCGGAGGAGCTCAGCACCTCAGTATAGTTTCCAATACCGTAGCCGTCCTCTACAGAGATGGACCTCAAAAAGACGATTATCATTGGGTAGGCAAAGAACAAGATGAGCCCGAGCAGAGGCAAGCCGACGCAGGCAAACGTCAATACGCGGTCCGCGTCGAGGCGGCGGCGCACCGACTGTCGGGAGATCTGCTCGGCGATGTTCATGCCCTAGCCGTCTCTGACTGTTCCGCGTCCTCAAGTATCCAAGTGCATGCGTCTGTGGCGATGCTCAAGTCTACGCGGTCTCCGGTGCGGCAGGAGTTCCGACCGTGGGTTTCGACAAGTAGCAACCCGGCGGGGCTGTCCACCTCCAACCGTCGCAGGTTGCCAAGAAAGCTAATGCTGCGCACGGTGGCCACGCCGTTTCCAGCCGGAGTCACGCCGATCTGTTCGGGCCGGATGCAGGCGAGGTATGTTTTGCCACCGTCTGGGCGGGTGGTCAGCAGGTCCGGGAATTGCCGCGCGACCTCTTCGGCAGAAAGTAGATTGCTGGTCCCCATGAACTCGGCCACGAAACGCGTGGCGGGACGATGGTACAAGTCTTCCGGTGTGCCGGTCTGTACGACGATGCCGTGATTCATGCAGATGATCTTGTCGGCAAGCGCCAGTGCCTCTTCTTGGTCGTGGGTCACCATGAGGGTCGGAATACCCAAAGAGCGCTGCACGTGCCGAATCTCGTCACGCAACGTTGCCCGGACCTTGGCGTCCAGCGCGGACAGCGGTTCATCCAGCAATAAGACGCGGGGGTCGACCGCTATCGCCCGTGCCAGTGCAATTCGTTGCTGCTGTCCGCCGGAGAGCTGGCCGGGCAGGTTTTCGGCGGTCTGCGGTAGCTTCACCAGTGTGAGTAATTCGTTAACCCGCGTTGCGATCTCACTTTTGGGGGTGCCGCGGACTTTCAGGCCATAGCCGATATTCTCGGCTACAGTCATGTTCGGGAAAAGGGAGTAGGACTGGAAAACGATGCCGAAGCCGCGCTTGCGTGCTGGCACGCCAGAGAGCTTCGCGCCCTCCAGCGTGATTTCCCCACCATTCAGATTTGTCAGCCCGGCGATCAGACGAAGCAGTGTCGTCTTTCCGCATCCCGACGGGCCAAGCAGACAAACGAACTCGCCCTTCTCAATCTCGATCGATACGCGGTCGAGTGCGGTAAACGTATCGTAGATTTTCGTAGCATCGCGGACAGTCAAATACATGAGGTCGTGTTTTCCTTAGCCTTCGAGCGATCCGCCGGCGGCCCGAAATATACCGGGGCGACCTAGGCCGCCCCGTTGCCTGGCTCAGCGGCCAAACTTCTCTTTCCATTGTGCCTTGACGGCGTTCTGCTGGTTTGCGGCTTTTACGAAATCAACGTCCGCTAGGATCGTCGAGATGTCGGAGGGTAATCCCGCGGCTTCCGCCGCTTCCGAGGCATCAACGCCTGGAATTGTGATCAGCGCCTTGTAGGTCTGGTAAAGCCCGATAGCCTCATCGGACATGGTCCAGTCAAGGAAAGCCTGTGCGGCCTCCTTGTTGTCGGAGCTTGCCAGGAGACCCGATGCCTCAAGCTCGTAGCCGACGCCGCCTTCGGGGAAAACCATGGCCAGCGGGTAGCCTTCTTCGATCGATTGCATCGCCGTGAATGCCAGCGATATTCCGACAGTATACTCACCCACGCGCGCCGATTTGCACGGCTTCGATCCCGAGGATGTATACTGCGCCATGTTTGGATCGATGGCTTCAAGCTGTGCCCAACCGGCTTCCTCACCCATGCTTTGCAGCACGGCATTCACATGTAGGTATCCGGTGCCCGAAGAGTTTGGGTCTGGCATGACCACTTCACCCTCGAAAGCTGGATCTTCAAGATCGGCCCAACTGGATGGCATCGCCAAGCCCTTTTCTTCGAGCCGCGCGGTATTCACACAGAAGGCGCCCATGTACCCGATGGGCGCGAACCACTTGCCATCTTCGCCGCGGAACGTGTCCGGCAGCACGTCGGCGCCCTTGGCCGCGTAGGGTTCCAGCATCTCGAGAATCTGTGGGTCCATCATTGCGCTGACCGCCCAGCCCCAGATCAAGTCGGCCTGCGGGTTCTCGGCCTCGGCCAACAAGCGCGCCCCCAGCTTGCCGGTGGATAGACGCAGGACATTGATGTCGGTGTCAGGCATTGCGGCCTGTGCCGCGTCAACGTAGGCCGCGATCTCTTCTTCTTCGAGCGCGGTGTAGACGGTCAGTTCATCCGCCAATGCCGACGTGACGAGGCCGAGAGCTGTCATCGACAGCGCGGTAGTCTGAATCCAGGTTTTCATGATGTTCTCCTTGTTGGTCCGTATCTGTTGGCCCGGACCTGTATCCGGCTAGCTGCGGGCCCTTTCAGAGACCCGTTCTAATGTCCCGCTCGGTTTGCGAGTTTGAGGCTATTTGTGTAGTCTTGCCTTTTTGTGGCAATTGTCTACGATTCATTTTGAAAGTCGATGTTCGCAACCCGCCTCACCCCGAAATAGAGGGATTTCTATGCAAACCTTCATAAACCTTGCCGAAGAGGAAGGGCTTGCGCAGTTTGCGGATACATTGGCCGACGCAACTGACGCCATGGCCATTAGTTATTTCCGCAAGCCGCTTAATATTGAGGCAAAGGCAGACGAGTCGCCTGTCACGCAAGCCGATCGCGCTATCGAGGCCGAGATGCGACGTCGGATAATTGAGACGTTTCCGTCGCACGGGATCCTTGGCGAGGAACAGGAAGCCACACGACTAGAAGCCACCCACCTGTGGGTCATAGACCCGATTGACGGCACGAAGAGCTTCCTTTCCGGCATGCCGACTTTCGGTACGCTGATCGCTTGCTTGACCGATGGCAGGCCAGTCCTCGGGGTGATTTCAATCCCGCCCACCGCAGAGCGCTGGACCGGTCAGCGCGGCAAGCCCACGCTTCTGAACGGTACTCCTTGCCGGACAAGCGGAAAGACACATCTTGCGGATGCGATCCTATACACGACTAGCCCCGACAGCTTTGACCCGGTGGGTCTTGCGCAATTTGAGGAACTGTCAGAAAAGGTTGGCATGCGGCGCTTCGGCGGCGATTGCTATGGCTATGGTTTGCTGGCTTCAGGCCATGTTGACCTGTTGCTCGAGATGAACCTGCATCCCTATGATTACATGGCTCTCGTCCCAGTGATAGAGGGCGCGGGCGGCATCATCACCGATTGGGATGGCCAGCCATTGACACTAAAGTCCGAAGGAAAAGTCATCGCAGCCGCCAGCGCCGCATTGCATGCAGAAGCTCTGGCTACACTGAATCGAGACGAATACGAGCGGTGATTTCTTGCTTGCGCAAGGCCTGGCTTTTGCCGGCAGTTGTTGCCGAGACCCTACGATCAGATTGCATGAAATAGATTTCGGCACACTTACGGTGCCTGAGTCGTGGCGTATTTGATCCACACTGCTTCCTTCCATTTCAACGAACAGATCATTCCATCAAACCTAGAGATTAGGCACCTAGGCAAAAGGTCCACATAGCTGTACTTCTGCATTGGCAAGATATGCAGCAATACTAGTCTCCGGCTTAGCCTCGGTGAACAGTTGATGCACCTCGCTCAAATCGCATACTTGCACGAGCGCGGACCGTGTGAACTTGGTCAAATCCGATATCACGACCCGTCTTTGTCCAAGAGAAAGCACTTCACGGGCAAAGACTGCTTCGTCCGGCTCAAAGTCCATGACCCCATCGATACCGATGGCACCTGCCGAGATCACTGCATGGTCAACGTGAAAGCGTTGGACGAATGCGACCGCGTCATGGCCTAGAACGGCACCTGAATCCCCGTTCACAACACCTCCTGCTAGTAAGACCTTGCTGTCGTTACGTCCCGCCAAGGTGCGTGCGATGTCTGTGGAATTAGTTATGATCGTCAGACGCTCGTGCTGGGCGAGGGCGCGCGCCAAAAAGCTAGTGGTCGTGCCGGTATCGATCATGATCGTTTCGCCGTTACGCACTGTTGCAGCCATGGCGCGCGCGATCTTTTGTTTGGCCTTGGCATTCTCACGCATGCGGCGCTCGTAGGGGGCTTCACCGCCCGAATGGGCCAGCCCGACGGCGCCGTGCATCTTTAGAATAGTTCCCCGGTCAGCCAAGGGTCGCAGATCACGGCGCACTGTTTCGACCGATACCTGCAGTCGCTGAGCAAGGTCCTGCACTCTAACGATGCCTTCGCTGCCCAGAATAGTGAGAATTTCCTCGTGCCTCTTTGAGACGATCGGCATGGATTGGCCCTCGCTGCTTGCCCTGAATTCCGCAATCGGGCAGATACAGGCAAAAAAAACACAAAAAACCACACTGCGCAATTGACAACCCTAGTGTCGGTGCCGTTACCTTCGACTATCCGGGCCAGAATGGATGCTTTCGGGAATGCGTTCACTTCCTCAGGCCCTCGCAAATTAGACGTCCAAGGGGGCCACTATGTCTGCATTTAGAATTACAGCTTCAATACTTGCACTTGCCACATGCAGCGCAGCTGTTGCGCAAGATTCATCGGACCCGATCAAACTTACCTTACATGACTGGACGGGTCAGTTGATCACCACCCAGCTCATGGGCGAAGTGCTGGAAGAAGCCGGGTTGAGCGTCGAATATGTGCAAGCCGACTATCTGGCACAGTTTGCGGGGCTTGAGACAGGTGATCTGCATGTTGCGATGGAAATGTGGGAAACCACCGGGCGCGATGCAATGGACGCGGCTACTGCAACGGGTAATGTCGTGAATGTTGGGCCGACCGGTATGAAAGCCAAGGAAGAATGGTGGTACCCGACCTACATGAAGGAACGTTGCCCGGGCCTGCCAAATTGGGAGGCGTTGAAAGAACCTGCATGCGCCGAAGCGTTTTCGACCGCCGAAACCGCGCCGAAGGGTCGGTATTTAGGCGGACCCGTGACCTGGGGTGGGTTTGACGACGAACGTGTGGAGGCGTTGGACCTGCCGTTTGAAGTTATTCATGCAGGTACCGATGCTGCACTGTTTGCAGAGCTTGAAAGCGCAATCCAGAGAGAAGCGCCGGTGTTGCTTTGGGTCTATGCACCACATTGGGCGCCTGCGAAATATGACGGGGAATGGGTTGAGTTTCCGGAATATACTGCCGAATGCTACACCGATCCAGCATGGGGCATGAACGCCGATATGGCGTATGACTGTGGCAAACCATTTGGAGAGATATGGAAGGTCGCGTGGGCTGGAGTTCAGGACAAGTGGCCGACCGCCTATTCCGCTGTTGATGCGTTCACAATCTCGAACGATGACATGGGCGCGATGATCACCGAGGTCGATTTGAACGGCAAATCAGTGGACGATGTCGTGGCCGACTGGATGTCCGCCAATGAAGATACATGGAAGACTTGGATCAATTAAGATAAATGGCCACGGCAGACCCATCCGTCGCAGTCTGCCCCGACCGTGTTCCCATGTCAGTCCCTGAACTAAAACTCGTCTGTCGCGGCGTCTGGAAGATATTTGGCCATCGCGCGGACGAAACTCTGCGCGCAATGGGTCCCGATCCATCATACGAGGCGTTGACGGCGGCCGGTTTGGTTCCCGCCGTGCGCAATGTGGACATCGAAGTCGGCGAAGGCGAGATCTTTGTCATCATGGGGCTTTCGGGTTCGGGCAAGTCAACGTTGGTCCGCTGCCTGTCCCGCCTTGTCGAGCCGACTGCGGGCGAGATCCTGTTTCAAGGGCAGAACCTTTTGGCCGCGTCCAATTCCGAAATGATTGAGTTGCGGCGCCACGCAATGGGAATGGTGTTTCAACACTTCGCCCTGCTGCCACATATGACCGTGGCCGACAACGTGGCTTTCCCGCTGGAAGTGCAGGGTGTCTCTCGCACCGAGCGGACCGAACGTGCGGCGCGCATGATCGATCTTGTCGGGTTGGCCGGTCGCGAAGCTGCCTTTCCCCGAGAGCTTTCGGGTGGCCAGCAGCAGCGCGTGGGTATTGCCCGTTCTCTAGCCTCCGATCCCGAGTTGTGGTTTCTGGATGAGCCGTTTTCGGCGCTTGATCCATTGATAAGGCGGGAAATGCAGGACGAGTTCATGCGTCTGCAATCGGTTCTGAAAAAAACGATCGTCTTCATCACCCACGACTTTGATGAAGCGATCCGTCTTGCCGACCGCATCGCGATCATGAAATCCGGGGTCGTGGAGCAGGTTGGTAGCCCGGAAGACATCGTGCTGAACCCCGCAACCGACTATGTGCGCGAATTCACCGGTGCAGTGAGCCGTGCCAAAGTGGTAAAGGTCACAAGTCTGATGGGTCCGGTGAACGATGCCACGCCGACCAAGATGGTGCAGGAGAACAGATCCGTCGCGGATGCGGCCCCTTTGTTCAACGATGGAACCGAATGCGTCGCGGTCACCGATGCCCAGGGGCGAGTCATAGGGCATCTGGCGCGCCCGACTGTGATCGACATGATGTTGCAGGGGTAAGCGCAGAATGCCCGACATCATCGCATCCCGCTCCCTAACCGCATCGCCGACGTTGGGGGGGAACCTAAGGCTCTGGATTCCCGCATTTTTGGTGTTTGCGGTGTTGTGGCTGTGGGGACGCGACATCGCCCCGTGGGCGTTCGACTATCCCCGCGCATGGGTTCCGCCGGTACGTGATTGGATTTCCGGTGTAATGAAGTGGTTGATGAACGATGCCAGTTTTGGCCTGTTCACGTTCCGCGATGTGACCCGCGCCATCGCGGTCGTTATCGACGTTCCCTACCAAATTGCACTTGGGTTGCTTTCGGGCGGCGCCACTGTTTTGGGCGTATTGATCTCTCCCATCGGTTGGGTCGGCGTCACCGTCGTGATGGGACTAGTCGGTCACTTTGCAGGCGGCTGGCGGTTGGCCGCGCTGGTGCTCGCATGTTTCGGCTTTATCGTTGTATTTGGGCAGTGGACCTCTGCCATGATCACAATGGCTTCGATACTGATCGCAGTCCCGTTGGGCATTTCCCTTGGGTTGTTTTTGGGCCTTGCCGGGTACCGCTGGCGGTTCGTCGGGCGGGCGCTGGTTCCGGTGCTGGATCTGATGCAGACCATTCCGGTCTTTGCCTATCTGGTTCCGATCCTGATCCTGTTCGGATTTGGCCCGACCTCGGCGGTGATTGCGACGTTGATCTATGCCACGCCGCCGATGACAAGGATTACCATGTTGGCGCTGCGGCGTGTTCCGAGCGAACTTCAGGATCTGGGGCATATGGTTGGCTGTACGCCGCGTCAGATGACTTGGCGTGTGATGATCCCATCGGCGAAGGAACCGCTGATGGTTGGCGTCAATCAGGTCATCATGCTATCGCTGAACATGGTGATCATCGCCTCGATGATCGGCGCGGGTGGTCTGGGTTTCGACGTGCTTTCGGCGCTGCGTCGTCTGGATTTCGGTGCGGGGGTAGAGGCCGGATTTGCTATTGTTGCCCTTGCCATCGCGTTGGATCGCCTGTCGCAAGCCTTTGCAGACCACGTCAGGGCGCCCTCTCATGCGCATGGGAAATTTGTGGCGCGCCATCCATATCTGGTCGGCGGTCTGGTCACGATCCTCCTGTCCGCATTGATCGGATTGGCCTACCCGGCAGTTCAAAGCTATCCTGAGGCGTGGCAGATCTCGACCGGGACTTTCTGGTCCGATCTGGTGCGCTACATCAACGTCAATTATTTCGATGCACTGGAAGCCGTCAAAAATTTCATGTTGTTGAACCTGCTGATCCCGTTCAAACGGTTTCTGATTGGTCTGCCGTGGGTTGGCGTTGCGGGACTTTTGGCTTTGCTGGGCTGGCACCTTGGTGGGATTCGCCTAGGGATACTGACCGGTGGGTTGACCGTGTTGGTTGCGTCTACGGGTCTATGGGAGAAGGCGATGATCACCGTCTATCTCTGCGGGCTATCGGTGGTTATTGCAATGTTGATTGGCCTGCCCATCGGTATCGCTGTGGCCATGCGGGACAGCCTGTGGCGTGGCGTCCGGCTGGTGATTGACACAATGCAGACCCTGCCGTCTTTCGTCTATTTGATGCCGGCAGTCATGCTATTCCGGGTCGGTGATTTCACGGCAATGATCGCGGTCGTGGCCTATGCTCTTGCCCCCGCGATCCGTTATACAGTCCTTGGCTTGCGCTCGGTCGATCCCAAGTTGATTGAGGCGGGGCAGGCCATGGGCTGCACACCGTTTCAGATCCTGACTCGCATTCGTCTGAAACTGGCGTTGCCGGAAATCATGCTTGGCCTCAATCAGACGATCATGTTCGCGTTGTCCATGCTGGTCATCACCGCTCTGGTCGGAACGCGAGATCTGGGGCAAGAGGTCTATATCGCGCTGACTAAGGCTGATCCTGGGCGTGGATTGGTGGCGGGCTTGTGCGTGGCCGCTATCGCGATCATCGCCGACAGGCTCATTCAGGCTGGGGCGCACCGGTCTCGAGTGCGGCTGGGTCTTGCAGACGAGAGAACCAATGACAATTCCTGAGAGAATACTGGCATTGCCATACTGGCAAGGCGATCTGGCGGCAGAGCCGTTGTCCGGGGGGCTGTCCAATGAGATTTGGAAAGTTACCGACGCAGCCGGCGCGCATGTTGTGCGGCTGGGCGAGGACTATCCCTTTCATCACGTCGACCGCGCGCGTGAAGCGATGACGGCGCTCGCAGCCCATGCAGCTGGTTTTGGGCCTGCGGTTCAGCACGTCGACCCAGGTGTGATGGTCACCGAATTTGTCGAGGCCCGCACTTGGGGCGAGGCGGACTTGCGCGATAATCCCGAACAGGTGGGTCATTTGCTGGCGCAATTCCACACGACGATGGCCGCACATGTTACCGGGGCGGCGTTCCTGTTTTGGCCCTTTCATGTGATCCGCGACTATGCCCATACGCTAACCGGCACCCGTCACGCGGAGGACCTGCCCAAGTTTCTGGCCCTATCCGCCGAAATGGAGGCGGCTCAGGTGCCGCTGCCGATCATATTCGGGCACCATGATCTGCTGCCCGCAAACTTTCTTGATGATGGCGCGCGCATTTGGCTGATTGATTACGAATACGCGGGGTTTGGTACTGCGTTGTTCGACCTCGCCGGCGCGGCCTCGAATGCCGGTATGTCTGCCGAACAGGCCGATGCCTTGCTGGCTGCCTATTTCGGAGCGAAACCGGACACCTCCCTAATGCGAGCTTTCGATGCGATGCAGGTCGCCTCTCTGCTGCGCGAAACGCTTTGGGCAATGGTGTCGGGGATCCATTTGGCCGCACCCGGCGTGGACTATGACGCCTACGCCGTCGAAAACCGTGACCGGATGCAGGTCGCTATTGAAACATACCAATCCCGCTGGGGGAGCACACCATGACCCTGCCTAAACAGACACAGATCGTCGTGATCGGAGGCGGCATCATCGGATGTTCGACTGCCTATCATTTGGCCCGTGATCACAAGGCCGATGTCATCTTGTTGGAACAAGGCAAGCTGACGTCGGGATCGACCTGGCATGCTGCGGGTCTGGTTGGTCAGCTCCGCTCGTCCGCATCGATCACCCAGGTCCTGAAATATTCCGTGGACCTGTACAAACGGCTGGATCAGGAAACTGGGCTTGAAACCGGCTGGAAAATGTCAGGATGCCTGCGTCTTGCCACTACGCAAGACCGCTGGACGGAATATCGCCGCCTTGCCACGACGGCCGGCAGCTTTGGGATGGATATGCATCTCATCTCGGCAGATGAGGTCAAGACCATGTGGCCGCTGATGGAGACCACCGATCTTGTAGGGGCCTCATGGCTGCCGACCGACGGTCAGGCGAGCCCTTCGGACATAACGCAATCGCTCGCCAAGGGTGCCCGGATGAACGGCGCTCGCCTTTACGAAGACATTCGCGTGACCGGGTTCGCGATGGAGGGTGGCCGTATCACCCATGTAGAGACCGATCAGGGCAACATCGCGTGTGAAAAGGTGGTCAATTGCGCTGGTCAATGGGCGCGTCAATTGGGCGAAAAGGCTGGCATCTCTGTGCCTCTTCAACCGATCAAGCACCAGTACATCGTGACCGAACCAATCGCGGGGCTGTCCACCGATGCGGCAACGATCCGTGATCCCGACAAAGGCACCTATTTCAAGGAAGAGGTCGGGGGATTGGTTATGGGCGGCTATGAGCCGAACCCACAGGCCTGGACAACAGGTGATGTGCCGGACGATTGGGAATTCGGACTTTTCGAGGATGATTTTGATCATTTCGAACAGCATATGGATGCAGCCATTGCGCGAATTCCGGCGCTTGCAAACGCGGGTGTCAAGCAGATGATCAATGGCCCGGAGAGCTTTACACCAGATGGCAATTTCATTCTGGGTCGGGCCCCGGAATGCGACAACATGTATGTCGGTGCGGGCTTTAACGCGTTTGGCATCGCCTCGGGTGGTGGTGCGGGTTGGGTGCTTGCGGAATGGGTCGTGTCCGGCGAAGCGCCGCTGGATTTGTGGGTCGTGGATATCAACCGCTTCTCAGGCATGCATCGAGATCGGAAATGGGTCTGTGACCGCACCTGCGAGGCGTATGGCAAACATTACACCGTGGCGTTTCCCCATGCCGAGATGGAGACAGGTCGTCCGCATATCACGTCGCCTCTCTATGAACGGCTCAAGGCGCACCGCGCGGTCTTTGGCTCGAAACTTGGATGGGAGCGACCGAACTGGTTCGCGCCACAAGGCACAGAGTCGCGAGACGTTTTGTCGATGGGACGACAGAACTGGTTTGATGCCGTGGGGCAGGAACATGCACAAGTACGGGAGTCCGTCGGGGTCTTCGATCAGTCCTCCTTTGCCAAGTACGAGGTGACAGGCTCCGATGCCGCGGCGGCGCTTGACCTGATCTGCGCGAACAACGTGACCAAGGCCCCGGGTCACTTGACCTATACTCAATTGCTGAATACGCGTGGCGGGATTGAGGCCGATCTCACAGTCGCGCGCCTCGCCGACGACCGGTTTTACATCGTTACTGGCACCGGTTTCCGAACCCATGATCTGAATTGGATCAACGATCATCTGCCTTCTGGCGGTGTGACCCTGCGCGACGTGACCGAAGACTGGGGCACTCTGTCCCTAATGGGGCCAAAGGCACGCGATGTTCTATCCCGTGTCACAACTGCCGATCTTGGGAATGATGCGTTCCCATTCGCCCATGTCCGGGAGATTGAGATATCAGGCGCCCTGGCGCGGGCGTTGCGTCTCACATATGTCGGGGAACTGGGCTGGGAACTTCATGTGCCGCTTGCCTCGACCGGAGCCGTTTTCGACGCCTTGATGGAGGCCGGAGCAGGTGAGGGCCTGCGTCCGGTTGGCTATCGTGCGATCGAGTCCCTGCGGTTGGAAAAAGGCTATCGGGCTTGGTCGTCTGACATCACCCCGAATGATACCCCTTACGAAGCCGGACTTGGCTGGGCCGTCAAGATGCGTAGCAACACGCCGTTCATTGGCCGAGAAGCGCTGGAATGCAGACAGGCCACCCCACTGACCAAACGCCTTGCGGGCTTTCTGGTCAATGATGAGAACGCGGTGCTGTTGGGCCGTGAAACCATTCTGCGCAATGGCGACCCGGTCGGGTATCTGTCGTCAGGTGGCTATGGTTATACTCTGGGGGCAGGGTTGGGCCTGGGATACGTGAAGAACTCTGACGGTGTGTCTGATGATTGGTTGTTTAGCGGCGCCTACAGTCTTGTGGTGGCTGGAGAAACCGTTCCGGCATCTTTAGGGTTGAAACCGTTCTACGATCCCGAAAACACAAAGGTCAAAGCCTGAACCACTCAGGCGCGTTGCAAGACCACCGCCCGGCTTGGCGCCGTCGCGGCATCTTCTGGCATGGAGACGTAGGGCTCTGTCATGGCAATCAGCGCTAGCTTGTCATCGTCAGCAACCGCTGCGGCAAAGTTCTTGATCCAGAGGGTTTCCTTTACAGTGATCACCAGAGTGCCGCCGCTGGCCGTGATCCGTGCAAGCTCTGGCAACGCTTCGGTGCCTACATGCCCGGTTGTGAAAACACCGGTTGAGATAACGCCTTGATATGCGCCGTCGTTGAACGGAAGATCGTTCCCCAGAGCCAAACAATGCAGGTTCCGATATCCTCCTTTTGCCGCCGCGACCTCCAGCATACCTTTGCTGATGTCAACGCCATCGACCGTAGGATAGCCGAGGATACCAAGCCATGCCCCGACTAGCCCGGTGCCGGCCCCCGCATCCAGAATCGGGGCCGCGCCAGTCTGAAGGTGTCGCGCCAGCAGCGCCACCGCAACGGAGGGATGGCGATAGCCCGCCTGCGACATATCCTTGTCATAGGCCCCGGCCCAAGCGTCATAGTGCGCCGCGATTTCCTGTGGGCTCTGCGCGTTGTAGACCTCAGCCAGCGGCCCACTATGTTCTTGATTCTTCATCGTTCAATCCCCCGGTTAGCCTATGCTAGCCAAGCCTCGTCAGATGTGGAAGTCTTGAAGCTGATTGTGACCGGAACAAGGATGGGTTCAATGCTGACGGAAGAAAACCGGGCTCGTGATGCGCTTGCAAAGATCCCAAACGTGACGGGGGAGACAGGCCCATTGATCCGCATGGGGGGGCTGACAAATATCGTGTTTCAGGCCGGTCAATACGTCTTACGCCTGCCTGGAGATGGCACCGAAGAGTATATTGACCGCGCAAATGAGGCAGCAGCGGCGAAAGAGGCGGCGCGAGCGGCGGTCGGTCCCGAAGTGGTTTATGCTGACCCTGACACTGGGGTCATGGTCACGCGCTTTGTCGCGAACGCCGCAACAATGACGCCCGAAGGCTTCCGAAACCGTGCAGGCTCTCCTGCCCGCGCTGGTGAGGCTTTGGCGCGTCTTCATCGATCAGGAGCAAAATTCCCGGCCAAATTCGAGCTCTTTGCGATGATCGAGGACTATCTGCGCATTCTGTCGACCAAAGCCGTGGCGTTGCCAGCGGGATACCACGATGTCGTGAAAGAGGCGAACGCGGTCCGCCAGGCATTGGATCGCAATCCGGTACCGACTGTTGCCTGCCACTGTGACCCTTTGTGCGAGAACTTCTTGGATACCGCCGATCGCATGTGGGTTGTCGACTGGGAATACTCGGGTATGAACGATCCGATGTGGGATTTGGGCGATCTTTCTGTTGAAGGCGAATTTGACGACACGCAGGATTCTGAGATGTTGACGGCCTATTTCGGCGGCGAGCCACCAGCGCAGGAGCACGCGCGTATGGTGATATACAAGGCCATGTGCGATCTGCTTTGGACACTTTGGGGGTTGATCCAGTTAGCTAACAACAACTCGGCTGGGGATTTTCGCGCCTATGCCGACAGTCGCTTTGCCCGTTGCAACGCGCTGATGGCGACCCCGGAATTTATGCGCCAGCTGAAGGTGCTGAGCGGCTCATAGCGGAACAGATTGCCTTTTTGGGTGCGCCTGATTTGAACGGACGGTACCTACCTGCTAGCCTTGTTGCATAGATCGGCGGTTGGTTGATACTGACGCGGTTTGTTCTCATCAGGATGTTGTGAATGCCGCACAAGTTCAACGGGCACCGTAAACTTAATGCACCGGTCCTGTTGATATGCGAAGGGGAGGCATGATCAAATCTAGCCCCTCTACGCTTTATCACCGCCATCGTTTCCCGTCAGATGTGATCGCTCAGGCTGTCTGGCTGTATGTCAAATTCCCACTCAGTTTGCACATGGTCGAGGATCTGCTGGCCGAGCGCGGCATAATCGTTTCGCATCAGACAATTCGGACGTGGGCCGAGAAATTTGGTCGTCAATATGCCGCCGGCATCCGCCGCAGATCGGCGGGCCAGTTCGCTGGCAAGTGGCATCTCGATGAGGTCGTGATCACGACGCGCGGCAAGAAGCACTGGCTGTGGCGCGCTGTCGATCAGAACGGTTTCGTTTTGGATGTTCTGGTGCAAAGCTGCCGCAATACAAAGACGGCCAAGCGCCCGATGCGCAAACTTCTGAAGCGACAAGGATCGGCGCCGCGTGTCATGATCACCGATAAATTGCGGTCGTACGGTGCGACAAACGAGAGGTCATGCCCGGTGTCGAACACCGATCGCACAAGGGGCTGAATAATCGAGCCGAGAACTCTCATCAGCCGACGCGGCAGCGAGAGTGGGCGATGAAGCGGTTCAAATCCCCGGGGCAGTTGCAAGGAGTTCTTTCTATCCACGATCCGATCGCCAACTTGTTCCAACTTCCTCGCCACAAAATGACATCCACCGACTTCCGTGAAATGAGATCACTTGCGACGCAAACTTGGCGCGAAATCGCACAGGTTAGAGCAATATAGCTTCCGGGTGCGGAGAATTCATTAGCCCAGGTCAGTTAAGTTTACGGTGCCGTTGGCAAGTCGGCTATCGAGGAGTTCTCCTTGCTCCTTCAGGAGAGGGTACGCGATCATGGCAAAAGCCTTGTTGAGCATCTTCAACGATCGCAACAGGTCGATATGGATCGCGCTGGTTTCGATTGATGCGGACAGACCCTGACGAAGTCGTATGAGGTGTTTGCGTTCAAGGTTCTGTTCGATCCCGCGGATCATTTCTTTCCGTTCCACCAGTTCTCGCGCTTCATCGATGTCTTCCGACATCATGACCGCTTTGTTGCAGGGAGGATGAAGAAGTCGGAACGCGCCCTACCCGAGACGGAATTCAGGCGGCACGTTCGAAATTTGGGCGGCCAATTCCGGTCATCCGGTTAAGGGCGCGGACACCAATCCCGGCCTCTGTCTTCTGATTTTCGAATCCGCGCGCCTTGAGCTTGGCCCCGATGACGGTCTTCCAACGACCCATCAGGGTTTCACCTCGGCTGCGTTGATTGTAGCCAGTGGCTTTCTGCCAGGCCATCCGCCCGTCGGCGGCGATCTCGGCGATCTGGCAGTCACGTGCCGTCGGATCTTTGGCCGCATTGGGGCTCAGGATCGCGTTTCTGGGAGGTGGGATCGTCACCTCGATCAACGTTCCGAACCGAGCGGCAAGCAAATCAGATGTTGGTTCACCGTCGTAAGCGCCGTCTGCAAGGAACCGATCAACCGGACTGTCGACTTGATCCAGGAGATCTGGCAGCGCCGTCGGATCGCCGACGTCGTCCTTGGTGAGATCAGAGCAGACGATCTCCCCGCTGACAAGATCAAGGCCAAGGTGCAGCTTGCGCCAAGAGCGCCGTTTGCGCTTGGTTTGATGCTTCTCCTCTAGCCATTTCTTACCCGGCAGGCGCATGCGCAGCATGCTGCCGGGAGGGCGCCTTCACCGAAAATCTTTAACCCGGTGCTGGCCACAACCAGTTGCACTGGTTTGTCGCACTTGGACTTCGGCTTTGGGCGCAACGTCAGCCCATTGCCCCGGCGCGATAGGGTGGAAACATCCGGCACTGCAATCTCAACCCCCAGCAGCCGCGCAATAGAGCGCATCAAGCCTTGGGTTTGACGCAGCGCCTGCTTGAAGACCAAGCCCAGCGTCAAGCAAAGCTCAATCGCCAGATCCGAGTAGTGCGGCTGTCCGCCACGCGACGTTCGGCGTGGAGCCGACCACAGGGCAAGTGTCTCTTCGCTGATCCAGACAGTCAGATCACCGCGCCGCCGCAGGCCTTCGGTATAATCGGCCCAGTTGGTCACCCGATGCCGTTGCTTGGGGATCTTCTCTCGTCGACTGGCGTTGAACTTGTGCGGCATTCACAACATGCTGAACGGTACAAACCGCAACGATATCAGCGGTACTGCGATCCCTGCAATAAGGCCCTTTAATTGCCCCACCCGACTGAATAGCGCGCTATTTCCAGCCGCCCTGACATCACAAATCTTTGATTGGGCTCTTGCCATTTGAGTGATTGCTCAATACTGCATATGAGGAGAAGGGAAATCTGGAAGATGGGCCACCATCCATCTCTCTGACTGTTTTAAACGTGATTATACCGAAGCCGGTGAAAATATGTGCTGCGTTTCAATGCAACGAACACCTGGACCAAAACGCGCATGACCTGCGTTAGGCACACCCGATTGCGGACATACCTGCACTCAACCCAATTGAAAGGAAGACACGCAGTGGCTGACTATATCCCCCCTAAAGTCTGGACATGGGATGCCGGAAGCGGCGGCGATTGGGCCAAGGTCAACCGTCCGATTGCTGGTGCAGCCTTTGACGCTGAGCTGCCTATTGGGAAGCATCCACTTCAGCTCTATTCGATGGGCACGCCAAATGGTCAGAAGGTCACGATCATGCTGGAAGAGCTTCTGGCGCTTGGCAAGACGGGCGCGGAATATGACGCTTATCTGATCAGAATTGGCCAAGGTGACCAGTTTTCCTCTGGTTTCGTAGCGCTAAACCCGAACTCCAAAATTCCGGCGTTGTTGGATCGCGACACAGGCATGCGTGTATTCGAAAGCGGCTCTATCTTGCTGTATCTGGCCGAGAAATTTGGGGCGTTTTTGCCAACCGCTCTCGGGCCGCGCACCGAGATAATGAACTGGGTGTTCTGGTTGCAGGGTTCTGCACCTTATCTGGGGGGCGGCTTCGGTCACTTCTATGCCTATGCGCCAGAGAAGTTCGAATATCCGATCAACCGCTTCACGATGGAAACAAAACGCCAGATGGATGTGCTGGACCGTGAGCTAGCGGAACACCGTTATCTTGGCGGTGACGACTATACCATTGCGGATATGCTGACGTGGCCGTGGTATGGCAATCTGGTCTTGGGCGAAGCCTATGACGCCGGCGAGTTCCTTGATGTGGAGAGTTACACGAACCTGCGCCGCTGGGCCGAAGAAATTCTTGCCCGTCCTGCCGTGAAACGTGGTCGCATCGTGAACCGCATCCGCGGCCCGCTAAACGAGCAACTCCACGAGCGCCACGATGCCTCAGACTTCGAGACGCGAACCCAAGACAAAGTCGCTTCTGCGGCTGACTAACGCACGCTTTTCTCAAGATAACAGGATACGATATGTTGAAATTTTACTATCACCCAACACCAAACCCACTAAAGGTCGCTTTGTTTTTGGCAGAAACCGATCTGCCTTATGAAATGGTGCCGGTCGACACGGCCGAAGGCGTACAACACACGCCGGAATTCCGCGCCATCAACCCCAATGGCAAAGTGCCTGCGATTGATGACAACGGCACGTGCGTCTTCGACAGTACGGCGATCCTGCTTTATCTATCTGACAAGACAGGCAAGTTGGGCGTCGCACCCGAAGAGCGGGGTGCCTTGCTGTCGTGGCTGATGTTCATCGCTTCTGGTTTGGGACCGTTTTCAGGTCAAAGCGTTCATTTCCACCACAGCGCACCCGAAGACCTGTCCTATGCCAAGAACCGTTTTGCGCGCGAAGCAGAGCGTCACTATCAGGTGCTGAATGACCACCTGAAAGGCCGCGACTTCATCGTGGGTAACAGCTATTCCATTGCCGACATTTCTGCATGGGGTTGGGCCATCCGGGGCGAACGTGTGCTGGGCGGTGAAGGTCTGGAGAAGTTTCCCGAAGTCGCGCGCTGGTTCAAGGCGATCAACGCACGTCCTGCCGTTGAAAAAGCTCAGCAAATCGGCAAGGGCGAGACATTTAAAACGCCCGGTGACGAAGCCTCGCTGCGCGCATTGTTTCCAAGCAACTATGTGAATACGTGACATATCTCCGTCGCAAGGGGAAACTCTTGGGGCGGACCTTCTACACGGCGTTTATGCTGTGAACTCAGCCAATTTCGGGTGACGGTGCCAAGGCGCAGCCCTCCTTTACGAAAAGACATGATCATGCGCAGCACTGGCAGGCCTTTGCAGGTCCATTACGCTTGGACCGTCGCCGTGATTTGCGGGCTTTCCGTGCTGTGTGGTCTTGGGTTGGGTCGCTTTGCCTTTGGGATGATGCTCCCTTCAATCTCGCAGGATTTGGGCCTGAACTACAGTCAAGCCGGGATGCTGGGCTTTGGGAATCTGACCGGATATCTGATCTCGGTGCCTTTGGTTCCTTACTTCTTAACCAAGATCGGCACGCGCATCACGGTCACCTTGAGCTTGCTCGTCATGGCACTGTCGATGTTGGCGATGGCCGTCACTCACAGCTTTTTCTGGTTGACGGCGTTTTACTTTGTCACTGGGCTCAGCAGCGGCGCGGTGGTTCTACCCTCGATGAGCGTTATGGCCAAATGGTTCGCGCCCTCCCATCGCGGTTTGTCGTCAGGCATGGTGATGGCAGGCCCGGGCTTTGGCATCATCCTGAGTGGCTACGCTGTGCCCAGATTGATCCCGTTTGACACAATCGCCGCGTGGCAGGTGGGGTGGCTGATCTTTGGCGCGCTCACAGCAGTGGTGTCGCTTGTTGCTTTTGTTCTTATCCGCAACACACCAGGCGATAGCGGCCTGCGCCCTTTTGGTCGCGCCGCGACCCAGGCGGGCGTCGCGTCATTGCCTCTTACCCGATCGGCCAAATTCAAACTTTTGGCACATCTCGGGGTCATCTTTAGCATCTACGGTGCGACCTACATGCTATATGTGACGTTTATCGTTACCAGCATGGTCGACAGCTATGGCATGACCGAAGCGCAGGCCGGTGTCTTGTGGTCATGGTTCGGATTTCTAAGCATCTTTTCGGGCCTGTTGTTTGGGGCGCTCTCTGACAGGATCGGACGCAGGGCCGGAATGCTCGTGGCCTTTGGTGTTCTGTCGCTCTCTTTTGGTCTTGTCGGATTTGGAACTTCGGGCTTTGGTCTATATCTTTCAGTGATATTGTTTGGCATCTCCGCGTGGAGCATTCCAGTCATCATGTCCGCATCAGCAGGTGATTATTTTGGGGCTAATGGGGCCGCGGGCGCCTTGGCCGTCTTGACGCTATTTTTCTCGGCAGGACAGGCTGTAGGCCCGGTCATTGCCGGTGTCTTGGCCGAGATGTTGGGAAATTTCTCACTGAGCTATACTGTTTCAGCAGCAGCTTCCGTTCTTGCAATTGGAATGATTATGGCTATCCGTCCCCCAAACGTGATCGACTGATTTGGCGATCACGAGCATGCGGAAGAAGTAGGCGAAGGAGGCGTTGTTGCACGAAGGCTCTGTCGGCTGATATTGGTTGCGGGCTGTTCTCTTAAGGGTGCTGTAAATGCCGCACAAAGTTCAACACTGATCGTCGCGACAAGATCCCGAAGCAAAAGCGCCGGGTGAGCAACTGCGCAGAGTACGACGAAAGCCTGCGGCGGCGTGGTGATCTGACAGTTTGGATCAGTGATGACGCGCTTGCGGTATGGATGGCCCCACCTCGCACGACACTTGGTGGCCAGCCTGTCTATTCGGAGCTTGCGCTTGAGATGTGTTTGACGCTGCGCATGGTGTTTAGGCAGGCGTATCGCCAGACCGAAGGCTTGATGGGGATTGCCAACTTGTTTGCGGTGCAGCGCTTGGTTAGGCGTTGGGTATGAATTACCATCCTCCATGCCGCGCCTAAAAGGCTACCGTTTCCCTCGTGAAATCGTTGCATATGTCGTCTGGGTCTACCATCGTTTCGCGCTCAGCACGGCGGATGTCGAGGATCTTCTCGCCGATCGGGGTGTGATGGTCAGCCGGGAAACGATCCGGAATTGGGTGAATCGCTTTGGCCGCCACTTTGCCGATTGCATCCGGCGCGACAGACCCGCCGCGGTCGACAAATGGCACCTGGATGACGTCGTCATCCCAATCAGCGGCAGAAAATACTGGCTCTGGCGGGCGGTCGACGCGAACGGCGACGTGCTCGATATTCTCGTTCAGCCACAGCGCAACGCCAAGGCTGCGAGACGTTTTCTGGCAAGGCTGATCGACCGGTTTGGTGAACCCCGTGTCGTCATCACGGGCAAGTTGCGCAGCTATTTCAGACCGATCCGGGACCTGGCACCGGGCGCAACTCATCGCGCGCACAAGGGCTTGAGCACCGGATCGAAGGATCACACATGCCAACACGAAAACGTGAGAAGTTGATGGGGCGGTTCAAGTCGCCCCGACAGGCACAGAGATTTCTGGCAACACATGATCAGATCAATATCGTTTTTCGCCCACGACGCCATCAACTCTCCGCCATCTTATACCGGCACGCCAGGTCCGATGCTTTCGACCTCTGGAGAGGCTATGCTGCCGAAATGTCCGCCTGACAGGCAGAGGTCTCGCCCCTCTCAAATGGGCGAAAACAAGTTGGCAATCCCGCATGAACCCTTGAGTCTGGCGAAGCGGTTGCTTAAAAACCATGCCCAAGGTCAAACAAAGTTCAATCGTCAGATCCGAGTAGCGGGGCTGCTCGCCAAGCGTCGTTAGGCGCGCCGCCGACCACAGGCCCAACACCGCATCACTCATCCAAACCGTCAGGTCCCCGTACCGCCTCAAACTCTCGTTGTATTCAGCCCAATTGGTCACCCGGTGCTTTTGTTTGGGAATCTTGACCCGGCGAGTTGCGTTGAACTTGTGCGGCATTCACAACGTCCTGATGGGAACAGACCGCTTCCGTACCGGTCAACCGCCGATCTATGCAACAAGTCCAATGATCGGCAAGATCACCCTGTGACCCAAGTGGTGAGCTGAGTTTCAAACCCGTGGATTTTCTAATGTGCCGCTCCGGCATAACTCCGGGGCGGGGTCAAGTGTCCGGGCGCCGGACGCTGTTGCAGACTACCAGAATGCGTGCGTCCTTGTCGCCGTCTGACGCGTAAAGATGTCCGACCGCGCTATCGAAATAGACACTGTCACCAACATTCAGATAAACTGGTTCACGCCCCTCAAGGTGTACGGTGACTGCGCCTTCGAGAACGGTCAGAAACTCTTGCCCTGGATGACGGACGAAGTCTTCGAACTGATGCAATTCGCGGGCTTTTAACGTGCCTATCATGGGCTGCATGGATTTGTTCCAGACTTCGGGAAACAGCATGTCGTAAACGTAATTTTTTGTTTCCTGACGTTCGAATTCACCTTTGCGGGCGATCACAAAATTGCCAGGCTCGAACACCTCGCCGGTGTCGGTGAAGAAGGCCGACATGTCGACGTCCAGCCCCACGGCCAACAGCGCCAGACGATCGTATGTAAGCGCAATGATCCCACGCTCGGCCTTTGAAATGGTCGAGATCGCCAGGCCGGATCGGTGGCACAGATCCGCAAGGGTCCAGCCTTTGTCCTGGCGCAAGTGGCGTATACGCCGCCCAAAATCACGGCGTTGACTGTCTGGATTTTGGGCGTTTGTCATGACCCAAGCATAGGCTCGATCCATCCTTCCGCCAAGATCATTTTTCCGATTGGAAAATTTCTTCTTTTTCCGATTGGAAAATCGTGTTACGTATTGCGAAACCGGAGCCCGAGCGAACATGACGGAAAAAAACACCGCTGCAGATTGTGTCGTCATTGGCGCGGGCATCGCGGGGGCGTCGGTTGCTGCTGAACTGGCCGCCCACTACCGGGTTGTCTTGCTCGAGCGTGAAACCCATCCGGGGTATCATACCACCGGGCGATCGGCGGCGGTCTATACCCAAAGCTATGGACCACCTGTCATCCGTGCCCTGACCCGCGCCTCTGGCGACTTCTTTCATACTACCGAAAGCCCATTTCTGGAACATCCGCTGCTGCAAAGCCGCGGAGCGTTGTTCATCGCCCGCGACGATCAAGCGGATACGCTCATGTCCTTGGAAACGGAGCTCAAGGGCGCGGCCACCCGCCTGACCGCAAACGAAGTGACATCTCGGCATCCGCTACTGCGCGCCGGATATGCAAACGCAGGTCTTTGGGATGACAGCGCGGCCGATATTGATGTGTACGGGCTGCATCAACATTATCTCAAGCTGCTGCGATCACTTGGCGCGGCGCTCGTGACAAAGGCCGAAGTCACCGGTATGGCGCATTCTGGCAACTGGCAGGTCGAGACCACCGCAGGAACATTCAATGCGCCCATCGTGGTCAACGCCGCCGGTGCCTGGGGCGATCAATTGGCGCAGCTCGCTGGGTTAAAGGCTGTCGGTCTCACCCCGAAACGGCGCACGGCTCTAGTAGTTCAGGGACCGGATGGCGCTCAGGTCAACGACTGGTCAATGGTCGTGGATGTGGACGAACAGTTCTATCTCAAGCCCGACGCGGGAAAGCTGTTGATTTCGCCAGCTGATGCGACACCCTCGCCCCCGTGCGATGCACAGCCAGACGAAATGGACGTTGCAATCTGTATTGACCGGATCGAACGGGCCTTTGACTTGCAGGTTCGGCGCATCGAGAACAAATGGGCTGGCCTTCGCAGCTTTTTGCCCGACTGTACGCCGATGGCAGATTTCGATCCCGATGCGACTGGGTTTTTCTGGCTGGTCGGCCAGGGTGGATATGGCATTCAATCTGCGCCCGCATTGGCACGCACGGCTGCGGCGCTGGTGCGCAGCCAGGACATCCCCGGTGACATCGCGGATCAAGGGGTCACGGTGCAATGCCTGTCCCATCCTGCCAGAAAGCACGCCGCGTGATTGCCTTCGTCCCGGTCGTCGCCGCGGTCCTCTTGGCCTCGGGTCTGGCAATTGCCTATGTGATTGGCGGTTCGGCCGTGCTCGCCTTTGTTGCCACCGACAACGCGCGATACCTCGCGATCTTACCGCAGCAGATATTCTCGAAGATCGATGTCTTTGCACTCATGGCCATGCCGCTTTTCATCCTTGCTGGTGAATTGATGAACCGAGGTGGCATTACCGGCGCTTTGATCAACCTGTCGATGGCGCTGATCGGGCGACTGCGCGGTGGATTGGGGCATGTGAATGTGCTGACCTCAGTGTTCTTCGCCGGGATTTCTGGCTCTGCCGTCGCCGACGCCGCCGCACTAAGCAACACGCTGGTCCCGGAAATGACAAAGCGCGGTTATTCCCTGACCTATGCTAGCGCCATTACAGCGGCCTCTTCGGTCATTGGACCGATCGTGCCGCCGTCGATCATCCTGATCTTTTACGGCGCGCTGATGGGCACATCCGTCACGGCGCTTTTCTTGGCGGGGATCGTTCCAGGCCTGTTACTGGCTGCGGCGTTGATCGGGCTCAACGCGACCTATGCCTGGCGTCAGGATCATCCCCGCGTTTCACGCGAAGACATGCCGCCGCTGTTGCCGACAATCGTTCGGTCATTGCCTGCTCTGTCGTTGCCCATCATCATTCTTGGCGGCATCGTGTTTGGCTGGATGACCCCGACCGAAGCTGCGGGCGTCGCGGTCTTTGTCGCCCTTTTGGCTGGGTGGTTCTACGAAGGGCTGACGCGCGCCTCGATTGTCGAGGGATTGCAACGCACCGCGATGCTGTCCGGTTCAATCTTCATCATCATCTGCGCGGTTTCGGCCCTGGGGCACCTTGGTGCGCTGGAACGTATTCCCGAAGCGATTTCGGATCTGGTCACCTCTCTGGGTCTGGGCCCGGTCGGGTACATGCTTGTCATCAACGTGATATTCATCTTCGCGGGAATGGTCTTGGACATACCGGTTGCGCTCGCCCTGCTGGTACCGCTGATGGCGCCCGTCGCCATCGCACAGGGGTCCGACCCAGTTCATCTGGGGATCGTGTTGTGTTTCAATCTGTGCATCGGGTTGATTTCGCCGCCGATGGGGGGGTGCCTGCTGGTGGTATCCGCAGTGACCCGCGTCAACTATTGGAAACTCGCAGCGGCGGTGATGCCCTTCGTGCTTGCAGAGATTGCCGTGCTGGCCCTGTTGATAGCCTTTCCACAAATCAGCCTTGCCCTGCCGCAAGCCTTTGGCCTGGCGGGAGGCTAAATCCACCAAAGACCAAGACGTGATAGAATAAACTGACAACACGGAGGATCAAAAAATGAAGAAACGCAGCTTGTTCAAGGGCGCATTGATGGCCGCAGCGCTGGCCTTTGCGTCACAGGCCGGTCAGGCACAGGTCAAGATCGCATTAGACAGCCCGCCGGATCTGGAAGGATCAGGCAGCTATGTCTGGGCGCATGCCTTCGCCGAATACCTTAAGGCCAACGGCGTGGACGCCGAAGAATTTCAGCGCGGCGCGTTGGGCGGCGACGACGAATTGTTTGATCAGGTCAGCCAGGGCTTGCTTGAGGTCAGCATGTCGCCGCTGAACATCGTGGGATCGATCGACAAGACGATCTTTGGCCTACGCCTGCCCTATTTCTTTGAGGACATGGCGCAGGTCGACAAGGCGCTGAACGCTGGCGGAATGCTGGCCAAGATCAACGCGGCCACAGCCCCCGAAGGCGTGCGGGTTCTGGCTGTGGATACAGTCGGTCAGGCCTCGGGCATCTTCAACACCAAGAAACCGGTGAAATCAGTCGCCGACATGGCCGGCCTGCGGATGCGAGCGCTGGATGAAAGCCAGATCGAACTCTATCAGGCATGGGGCGCCGACGGCACCATTGTCAGCTGGGCCGAAGTGCCCAATGCGTTGCAGACGGGGGTGGCCGACGGATATCTCAACCCGGCGTTTGTGCCCCTGTTGTTCGGTCACACCGATTTCATCAAATTCTACACCGATGCGGCAGTTTCGCCGTCACTGCGGATCGTGATCGCATCCGAGGACTGGTATCAGGGCCTCAGTGATGACGAACGCACCACCGTTGATGCGGCTGTTGGCGAGGCCAATGCGGCCAACCGCGAATGGTTGAAATCGCAGGACGCGGTGCTGGGCAAGCTGGAAGAGGCTGGCGTGCAGATCGAACGCCTTGACGATACAGCACGTGAAGAATTCCGCGCTGCGTCTGGCCCGGCCTATGAGAACGGCCCGCTTACAGCCGATCAGATCGCCGAATGGGAAACTGCAAAGGGCAACTGATCCATGCGTGCACTTGCCATCCATCTCGACCAGATATCGGCAGCCATCAACAGGATCGCGCTCTGGGGCGCGGTTCTTGCCGTGCTGGCGATGCTTGGCGCGGCCGGTTGGCAAGTGATCGCACGCTATCTGCTGGAAGCGCCGCCAATCTGGACGGAAGAACTGGCCCGCCGGGCGATGGTTTGGGCGGGTATGCTGGGCGCATCCTGTGCTTTTCGCGCCAATGCAGACCCCACGCTATTTCCGAACATGCGCAATATTGCAGGGTGCACGGGAGCCCTGCTGTCGCTGATCCGGGCCACTGGTGTGATTCTGTTTGCCACGCCAGTGATCTGGTATTCGATCTTTGATGCCCGGATGAACCCCGCGCGCGGGTTTCTGGGGCGCAGCCTGAACCGGCAGGCCGAGATGCTCGATGTGCCCATGATTTGGTTCACCTCTGCCGTGCCACTGGCCTTTGTGATCATCGTTCTGCACATGATCGCCGGCACCCTGATGCGTCTGACCAATCCGGTCAAGACACCCCTCTCCGATCCGATTTCCCCGACAAAGGTCTAAATATGCGACTGTTCATCGCCGGTCTGAGTACCGAAACCAATTCGTTTTCCCCCCTGCCCACAGGGATGCTGAGTTTTCAGGAAGGCTCTATTCATCATGGCGACGCCACTCAGGATCCCGTCCAATACTGGACTGGGCCGCTTCACATTTGGCGTAACAAGGCCGAGACCCTGGGGTGGGATGTGGTGGAATCCCTTTCGGCCCACGCTCAACCCGCAGGGCTGACAGTCAAATCGGTCTACGAAGGCTTCCGTGGCGAAGTCATAGGCGATCTCAAGCGTGCCGGTGGAGCCGATGTGATCCTGCTCGCCCTGCACGGGGCCATGATCGCGGACGGCTATGACGATTGCGAAGGCGACCTGATCGCGGCCTGTCGCGACATCGCTCCGGATGCCGTGATCGGCGGCCTGCTGGATCCGCATTGCCACCTGACCGACCTGATGCTCGACAAGGCCAGTTTGCTGGTGGCGTTCAAGGAGTACCCCCATATTGATATTCCCGAGCGCGCAGAAGACCTGTTCCGCCTCAGCGCCGATGCTGCCGAAGGCAAAACACAGCCTGTGATGCGCGACTGGGATTGCCGGATGATACTTGCGCTGCCGACGCCATCCGGCCCAATGCGCGAATTTGTCGATCAGATGTCCGCGCGCGAGGGTCAGAACGGCATCCTGTCCCTGTCGATTGCGCATGGATTTCCATGGGGCGATCATCCGCGCACAGGTGCCCGCGCCCTGGCGATCTGCGATGGCGACAGCGATCAGGCCGCGATTGTCGCAAATGAATTGGGCAGGAAACTTTATGCCCTTCGCGAAGTGTTGAATACCGATATCCCCGACATCGAGCGCGCGCTCGACATGGCACAAGCCGAACCCAAGGGGCCGATTGTGCTGGCCGACATGTCTGACAATGCAGGTGGCGGAGCGCCATCCGACGCGACTTTCCTGCTGCGCGCCATGATCGACCGGGGCATGACCTCGGTCGCCACTGGCCTGTTCTATGATCCCGGCGCCGTACGCATCTGCCGCGAAGCCGGTGACGGGGCGACGCTGCCACTACGACTGGGCGGCAAACACGGCCCCATGTCAGGCGATCCACTGGATCTGTTCGTGACGGTCAGGAAATGTGCATCAGGTCTAACGCAGAGGTTTGGCACTCTGCCCGCCCCCATTGGCGAGGCCGTGTGGGTCGAGGCAAATGGCATCGATATCGTCATCAACGATGTGCGCACCCAGACGTTCCACCCCGAGGCGTTTGAACAACTCGGCATCAATCTATCCCAACGCAGGTATGTCTGCGTGAAATCGTCCAACCACTATCAGGCCGGGTTCAACCCCATCGCGGCACGGGTCATTCCGGTCGCAACACCGGGGGCGATCACGCCCGATTTCGCCAATATTCCCTATACCAAACGTGCCAAGACCTATTGGCCCGCCGTCAAGGACCCATTCGCATGACCAACGCCCTGATTTCCGATCGTGACCAATTCGCAGAGAAACACCCGGAACAGCGGATCACGCTGAATGGGCGCGACTGGGGATATCTCGATATCGGGTCTGGTCCCGCATTGATCCTGATCCCCGGAACATTGGGCCGGTGCGACATCTTCTGGCAGCAGATCTCGGCCCTGTCGGATCGTATGCGCATCGTGACCACATCCTATCCCGAAACCGGAGGAGTGATGGATTGGGCCAGCGATATTCTGGCGTTGATGGATCATCTGGGTCTGAAAACCGCAACTGTTCTCGGCTCGTCCCTCGGTGGTTATCTGGCGCAATACGTCGTCAGTCAGGCACCTGATCGGTTTGAGCGGCTGATCGCGGCCAATACGCTGCATTCGGTGGTCGGCATGGACAAAAGAATGCCCTATGCGCTTGATCTGCACACAGCCCCCATTGATGATCTGCGCTCAGGGTTCGGCAATGGATTGAACCAATGGCGTAACGACCATCCGGGCCAAAGCGATCTTGTCGATCTGTTGCTGATGGAAGTTGGTGGGCGCATCCCAGAGATGGAGTTGCGCAATCGTTTGAACGCGTTAAAGACCGGGCCGGAACTGCCCGAGCCCGGGCTTCCTGCCGAGCAAATCTTCACCATTCAGGCCGATGACGACCCGCTGATCCCGTCAGAAATGCGCGCGGCGGTGCGTGCCCGGCTGCACCCGACCGCCGCCTATCGATTTCTGACTGGCGGCCATTTCCCGTATATCGCGCGACCCACTGAATACACCGCGTTGCTGGAACAAGTTATGGGTCTCGCGCCCTCCACAGGTCACGATTGGGGTGCCGAACCAGAGCGCGCGCTGTGATCATCCTGTCAAACGACGATGTCGCCCGCCTGTTGCCAATGCACGAGGCTATCAAAGCTGTTGAACAGGCCATGATCACCGTGTCGTCAGGCGGCGCGGAAATGCCCCTGCGCAGCGTCATGCCGGTGGGTGGCGACAACCGGATGGGCATCATGCCGGGCGCAATGTCGGACCCCGACTGTTTCGGGATCAAGCTGATCAGCCTCTTTCCCGGCAACTCGGCACGGGGGCTGTCGTCGCATCGCGGGGCCTACCTCCTGTTCGAACCCGCCACCGGTGCGCCCGTGGCAATGATGGACGCCAGCCGGCTGACCGCCATTCGAACGGCGGCCGCCAGCGGGGTCGCGACACGTGCTTTGGCCAGAACCGACGCAACCCGCCTTGCGATCATCGGCTATGGCGAGCAGGCTGAACATCATCTTGAAGCGATCTGCGCGGTACGACCTATCACTCATGTACATGTCGCCGGGCGCGACCCACACAAGGCCGCCGCTTTTTGTGAGGCGGCGCTCAAAAGCCATTCGCGAATCACATTTGCCTCCGGCAGCGACGTCAAGGCGACCGTAGCCGAAGCTGACATCATTTGCACGGTCACGGCCTCGCCAACGCCCATTCTCGAACACCGCTGGCTGCCGAGCGGATGCCATGTCAACGTCGTCGGGTCCTCGATCCCGACCATGCGCGAAGTTGACGATGATTTTGTGTTGCAGAGTTCGATCTGGATTGACTACCTGCCCTCCACGCTCGCGCAGGCGGGTGAAATCATCGATCTGATTACGGCGGGACGCTTCTCGGAAAATCAACTCAAGGGCGAAATCGGTAAGGTGCTGAAAGCTGAAATCGATGGCCGCACGGAAGCAGACCAGCAGACCGTTTACCGGTCACTGGGTGTGGCGGCGCAGGATCTGGCGGCGGCGCAACTGATCGCCGACCAGGCCGCAAAATTGCAGATTGGGCAGCATATCAATTTCTAGGTGCTCTCAGGCTGGTCTTCAGTTCGCACCGATGAGCCGGTAAACTCGCCCTCCAATAGCTCTAGTAACTGTGTCTATTCCCTGAGCTGAAGTCGCCAAGGGTTGCCTGATTTGATGATCGCAATTGCGATTGTGATCAACCTTCGTGCGATAGCGATAATGACGAGCGTGTGCGGCTTGCCACGTTTTTTTCAAACGTTTGGCTACTGGCGTCAGAACCGGATTGTGACGGGCGGCTGCGAGGGCAGCCTGGAACAGCAACTGCCGGAGTGACTGCCGCCCACCCGCGATAGCTCTTTTTCCCCGCATAGTGCCACTGTCAGGTGGAATTGGCGCGAGACCGGTCATGGCTGCGGCCTCGCCAGCCGTCATTCGACCGAGTTTCGGCATTTCCGCAATCAGCAAAGCCGCAGAAACTGGACCGATCCCTGCAACAACGCCGCTGGTCAGAAAATTCGTGCTCAGCCACACGATACGCCATCAACAACGGCCCAGAACTGACCTTGACCGCTGGATCAAGCATTGCGCTGAGGCTCTCGCATCGCGGATATTCGAACACATCGCTGCGTTTTGACTTACCCAGTTCGGACTATGCGGTACATTTCTCTACGAGAAGAGTTCAATATCTGAGCCCGTCAAGAGCAGTCCCAGCACTAGGTCCATCCCAAAAATCGTTGCGCCGTAAGGTTCTTCTCGCCATGGTAGATGCAGAGCAATTGCGGGAGACATTGATGGAAACGCTGATTCCGGGATTGGTGGCCGCTTTGTCCGCTGGCGCAATTGCGGCAGGCAAGGATTTGGGCGGCACTGTCGTGAAAGACGCGTACACGGCGCTAAAGACATTTATCTCGGATCGCTACAAGAAAGCCGGCGCCGCCGTTGAAGCTCTCGAAGAAGACCCAGAGTCGGACTTGGAACAGCAGGTTCTTGAAAAGCGCCTCATCAAAGACAATGCGGCACAGGACACGGATCTTGCAGACCTGACCAAGACGCTGCTGGCGGCCCTGACCGACATGAAGGACGATCCGCAAGCGCAAGCGCTGTTTGACTTTGGCAAGCTGGAGGCCGCAGGCTCTCTTGAACTCGACAATATCGAAACACGCGGAACCGTATTGAAGGCGGAAAGTGTGACTTTGGCCGGCGATTTCAAGGCCACTAACATACGCCAAAAAAACTGATCGCGACGCGGGCCGTGCGGCAGGGCCCGTTGTCGATGTGGGAAGTTTTCACGGCCGCGACATTCATGTCCATTTTGGCGTGGACACGGTTCCGGCCAGCTTTCGCCGTCGAATCAAGCAATTCGTCGACGGGTATCTTGGTTCTGAACGGTTGCCCGTGGCCTTCGGCGGCCGCAGCACCGAACTGGATGCGCTCAACGCGTGGTTTGAGAACCCCGACGCGCCCAGTCACTTACTTGTTGCCGCGGAAGCCGGGCGAGGAAAAACTGCCTTGCTTGTACGCTGGTTGGAACAACTGGACAATGCAGTCCCGCTTGCTTTTGTTCCAATCAGCATCCGCTATCAGACCAGCCGCCCGTCAGTGTTCTTTCAAGCCTTCGCCGCTCGACTTGCCTACCTGCTGGGGGAAACCCTGCCTACAGCATCCTCTGATCCCGCGGAATTCTATAAGGAAAAGCTCGCCGAGTATCTCGAGGCTCTGGAAGATCGTGGAAAGCCCTGCCTGATCGTCGTCGATGGTCTGGACGAGGCCACTGGTTGGCAGTTTGATGCAGGTTTCCTTCCTGAATGCACTGGCTCCTGTCTGCGGGTTCTGGTTTCTGCGCGCATCCTCGCCGGAGATCAGGACGAAACCGGCTGGTTGCGGCGACTGGAATGGGACGACTCCGACGCTTCTGTTATGGCGATGCGCATTCCGCCGCTCAACCCAACGGGCATTGCCGATGTTCTGCGCCAAACCGACCCGCAGCTTGCGCCGTTTGCACAGGACACAAAACTTGTAGCGGACCTCGACCGGTTGACCGCCGGGGATCCGCTCTTGCTGACCTTCTATGTGGCGGACCTGCGTCAATGGTTCAAGGATGGTGAGAGCGGGCGACCGCATCTGTCCGACAGTGATGCCGGGTTTGGTCCCTACTTCGAGCGTTGGCTCAAGAAACAGGGCGGGATATATCAAGACACCGGCGCGTCCTTCGATGAACGGATCATCAAGGCAATCCTCGTCATTCTTGCCTGCGCCATCGGCCCCCTACCTCTGCGCGACCTCGCCGCCCTTGTCGAACGTCTGACCGAAGAACGCCATCTGATTGCCAAGGACACGATGATTCCGCTGGAACGTTTCATTGTTGGCGATGGCAACGATCTGGGCTATGCGCTCGGCCATCCAAAGCTACGCAACTACATCCGCGACGAGTACTTCGGCGGGTCCGACAATGTGGACCGGGCCGAAGGGGTTTTCGTCGACTGGGGCCGGGCAAAAATCACTGAACTGGCGAACGGCGACATGCGCGCGGACGACATGCCGCATTACCTGTTACAGTTTCATGCCCAACATCTGCAGGTTGTCGGGGCTGATGTCGCTGACTATCGGGACCTCCTGTCACCAACCTGGCGCACCGCATGGGAGGCGGACCGGCAGGGCGAAGGATATCTGGGCCTCTCCAACGACGTTGAAATTGCAACACATGCCCTAATCAATGCGATGGGCGCGGCAGGAACAGGGGACCAGTCGGTGCTGTGGGCCGACATCCTTGGCGGTGCGCTGATTTCAAGTTCCATTCAAAGCCTGAGTTCTGGCATTCCCCCTGCTCTGTTGGCCAAGGCGTTGGAGCATGACGCGCTCGCCGTCGGGTCTGCGTTGCATTTCGCAGAACGACGCGATCCAGCCGCGCGGCTCAAGTGCATCGCCGCCGTGGCAGAGGCGCTACCTGACAACCGTCAAAGGATCGTGCTAGAAGAAGCTTTTGCCTCGATCACCGCATTCGCGGACGAAACAGATCAGGGCAACGCCATCGCAGATCTTGCACCATTTCTACCTGCTGATCTGCAGAGGGAAGCGCTTGAGTTCGCTCTGTGCCTAGGCGCTGCATCGGCCCGACAGTCGGCGTTCTTGGGACTGATCCCCGTACTCCGCTCTGATGCCCGAAACCGCACCTTTGATGCGGCGTTTGCAACGCTGACGCCAACGCAAATTTTTAATTTGGTCGCCGCACTCGCACCACAGTTTTACGAAGACCGCCAGCAAGACCTCCTCGCCTTGGCCAAGAAGGGCAGCAATCTGCACGAACGCGCGTTGGCCTTTCGTGAAATCGCCGATGTTCTTGATGCAGAAACTCAGCAGACGCTGGCACAAGAAGCGCTGCGCAATGTGCGCGCCACCGACCATACTCAAATAGACTGGAAGGATGTACAAAACGCCCTCTCCCCATTGCGAGCAGAGGTTCGCGGACCCGCAATTGCAGAGATCGCTGCCCTGACCGCAACACGATATACCGAGGATGTGGATCGCCTTATAGAGCTCAAGACGGATCCCGAATACGGCTATGATCAGCACCTGTGCGAAGATGAACTGCGACACCAATGCGAACAGGAGGTGCGCACTCACTACGCCTTAGCGGTATTGAAACTCTCCGGTGCAGCCGACGCCTATTCTGAGGCGGCGATCTCTGATCTGGTGCAAACAACTCTCAATCCGACCATGGCCTTTCAATGCTACAGCAAACTGGCGCTGCACGGGTCCGGTGCAAACCGGCAAACCTACATTGACGAGGCGTTGACAGTTCTTGATCAGGAAGATCCGGTCGCGCTGCGCTATTCAAGCGATCGACCGGAGCGTGAAACGATTGAGCAGGTCGAAGCACTGTCGATCCTTGCGCAGTTGACGGACGGGGATCTGAAGAACCGCTTGAGCCGCGAGGCAGTAAACCTGGCGACGACGTTGCCGGTTCTTGAAAGCGCCCAGTGCCTGTGCCTTTTGCCTGAATCTGACCGACCCGACATCATTCGCGTCAGTCTACATGCGTTGTCCAGATACGGATATGTCCAAGAGCGACAGGAAACCTTGGAAGCCCTAGCGCCATATCTCGATGAAAACTCGATCGAAGTGGCTCTTCGCGTGGCGACGCGGGTCTCTACGGGGGATGATCTGGCGTTGCTGATCAAGACTCTGTCCGGACACTTATCCGGTGAAAAAACGCATCTCGCCTTTGCTGAGGCTTCGTCATTCACGCAGGATGCCTGCCTGTCTTGCTTGAAGAGCCTCGGGCCACATCTAAACGACGAAGACGCCAAGGCCGCGTTGGATTGCTTGGCAAATAACGATTTGGAACACCGGGCAAGCAGTGCCGAGGTTGAGATACTCAAATCGTTGCCGGCAGGCGAGCGGCAATCTTTTATGCAAGCGAGATTGACCGCGTGGAGGGCCCATATTCTCGAAAACATAGGGTCTTTTGCCACAGAGCCTGTCCTCGCCCTCGCTCCGGCAATGACCAAGAACCAGCGCTACCAGATTCTGAATCTGTTTTTTGACTATCCACCAAACAAGTCCGAGTTCGTCGTCGCGGATCTGTTGGACAAAGCCTATGTCGGTAGGCAGTTAGATGCGCGTGACAAGATCAAAGCCTATTTGGAACGGACAGATACTCAGAATGCACTCAACCTCAGCCGCAAACTGCGGGATATCTTCCAAAGCCACATTCATATTGTTCTGCCTGATAGCTGGATGACGGTGCGTGGGATCTACGACCTGCCCCGGCATTACGCCCTTGGTAATGATCTGGCCGCAGCGGAGCTGATGCAGGAAACCGAGCGGTTCGCCAAAAATATCCGCCGGATCGCCATGAATGAAGATGAAGAAGCCTGGAGCGAATGGCAGGAATGGAATGGCGCCATGAAAAACCTCCCGGCGGAGGCGGCGACAAGACACGCGGATTTCCTGTGTGCCTACCTACGCGAATCCAATCAGCCCGATGATCCGGAAGTGCACGATCCTGACAGCCCACATGCGCACAGCTTGCTGGCAAAACAGGTCTCTACGATGGCCCAAATGTGCGGACCTTACCTCAGCTCAGTACAGCTGCATGCGTTGCTGGATTATGACGCGCCTGAGTTCCACCGAGAAATCATCGTCAAGGCTGTTTTCATGGCTGCAACAGGCCCGGTCTTTGACCGCGTTAAGACTCAGTTGGACGGCGAAGCCCTCGCCGATCTTTCCTGCAAAGAGTTAACGAAGGCTCTAAAGTCGAAAACCCGCACCGAAGCCCTTCAAATTTATTCGCTGTGGCGTGCCCAATGGCCGAATGTGGTGAAACCCAATCTTGCGCCCTTTTTGCCCTTTTTCATTACCGAGGACATACCTGCGCTCGCCGAAAACCTCCGAACAACTGCGCCAGAAGCGTATTTGAGTTCTCTGCCTGATCTGCTTAACTCCGCGCCAACCCATGCCTTGCCAGAAATGGCCGATCGCGCCCTTGCCATGCTGCCTGAAACGGTCGAATTGAGCAGGTTGACACCGCTAGTCATCGCTGCGCGTGGCCATACGCTCAGCCGAGTCTTGCATCAGTATGCCCGGGGCCTAGGAAGTTTGTCCCGAAAGAATGTCATGGAAGAGATCTCAAGCGTGTCAGGTGCATTGTCAGATGCAGGTCTGGATGGCAGCGCGGATGCAATCTACGATCGTGTATCGACTGTGTTGACGCATTGGCAGTAGGACGCCCGTTAAGGACAAGGGTGACCACGCTTCTCGCAGCAGCGCAATGTTCACTAAGCAGCCATTTTCATGTCCGAGTATCGTTGGAATGGACCGTGTTGCAGGGATCAAATTGGAGGCGGATTGGCCCCATACCCTGTCAGTTTTGCGGGGCGCGGTGGGTCCGACCTCTAAGAACGATCACCCTAACGCGGCCGATCGCAAATCCTCTCAAAGTTTCTGCGACGGATATCTATCGGGCAAACGTGGAATAGTCAGGTAACAACGAGGATGGACCCAATGCAGAGCCCGATCAAACGATGCGCGACGGCTTTAGTCTTGGCGACTGCAGTAGCCGCTGCCGTGCCGATGACTGCCATGGCGGAAAGGGGCGTTGCAAAGCAAGTCACCTATGGCAAAGGCTCCAAAGTGAAGGTGGTGAAACAGAAGAGCCATCGGCATGCAGTTGGTCACCGTTTCCGCAAGCAGGATGTGATCGTTGTCAAAGACTGGCGAACACGCGGCCTTCCGAACCCTGGTCGCAACGAAGTTTACGTCGTAAATGGAGATAGTATTTACTTGGCGGCGGCTGCGACCCTTTTGGTTAAGGCTTTGATTGATTGAGAAGCGCACAGAGTGCCTTGTTATACAACGAAGGTCAGCGCTGTCCGCAAGGCTGACGCTCGACATTTGAGATTGCTGCACGGTGTATGAATGACCGCTTCTGTGCGCTGGAAAGCAGCATTGGGTCGACAGCTGAAGATCTTCTGTGGGTGGCTCCTGCATTGCAAGTGTTTTCTGGTGATATGCGCGGTCATTTTCGTCAGTACTGTCGTCTGTCCGGCCTGTTTATGTTTTGGCATTGCCTCCACTGGCCCTGATGAATTCCGCAAGCGAGGTTCCAATC
>NZ_JBDWLR010000074.1:0-17450 GCF_039973035.1 Sedimentitalea sp. | reverse complement strand
TGAACTATGCCCCGCCCGGCAGGGTTATGCGAAGCATGATCCCGAGAGGGGACTGAAACGGACGGACGAATTCCGGCAAGATGCGGTGCGTATCGCGCTGACAAGTGGGCTTACGCGCAAGCAGGTGGCTAACGATCTGGGGGTCGGGGTAAGGTGACTACCGTTGGAGCCGTGCAGGTATCGCTGACTTGCCGGTTGCACATGTCGGAACGGAGCGTTGGGGGTTGAACTGCCCGTCGATCTGGCATCGCTCCGTCTTTGTCGAATGGCGTGACTATGAGGGGTACTACGGTTTTGAACAGGTCAACTATTGAGAGCCTGGGATTAAAATCTCAAAGCCTTGTCAGCCCTCATCCTTGGCCAGAAGCTCAACAGGCAATGCGTGTGTTGAAACCCCGCCTTCTTGAAGCGGTACATTGGCATGTGTGCACCCCATGCTGGCAAGGAAGGAGATCAGACCGTTCGCCGTCTTAAACTCGCGAATTCTGATTTCATCATGTTTGTCTGACATCGACCGTGCTGGGACCAAAAGCTTCATAAATGTTCTGTCCTCATCGATGATCCGGATTACCCACTTGCCGTACCATACCGCGCTCTTGTTGTAGGCAGCAGACTGACAAAGAACTTCTGCGAGGTAGCCACTCTGCATCAGTATGCGAAATCGCGTCTCAGTAACCACATTTGGCGCTTCGTTGTCTTGGATGCTGCTCACACCAAACCTCTTCCCGTTCTACTCTAGACAGTGGTTCTCTAAGTGGCCCATCGTCTGGTCGTAGCTATAATATTGCCACTGAGCAGGTAGTATAACGCCCAATGTTGCTGTTTCTCAGACAGCATTAACCACCAAGTTGTCAGATTTCCAAGTGAAACCAGAGCATCTATGTTTGGATTCTGATGATCGTGGTTGCCCAAATTCCACATTTCTTGATCGAAGGAAGCGAGTCTCGGTCGTCGCTGGTGTTGGCTGATTGCGAGGATAATTGCCTGTTATCGTAACTACGCTGATCTTTTGTTGGTGCAGCTTCAATTAGGCAGGACGGCCATTGTGCCGCTGGCTACGGTGTTCTTTCAAAGTGCAGCGAAGGTTTGAATTTTTCAGATCAGCAATGTGGTAATGACAAGTTTTCAAAAGGAGGCGTGACACATGAGAGTTTGTGGATGTGAAATATCGGCGAGTGAAGTTCGGCTTGCCGTTGCCTACCATGATGATGAAGGTGGTGTGGAAATGCTGCGCCTGAAGACGACACGGGTAGTGCTGGAGGATGACACGTCCGAGGCCGATCTACGATCAGTATTGGCAGATCTTCAACAGTTTTCCCGAGATCACGAGATTGATGTATTCGTGATTAAAACTCGTGCCAAGAAAGGCCGTATGGCAGGCGGGGCGGTTTCCTTCAAAATTGAAACCTTGATCCAACTCGTCGAAGGAAGCAAAACCAAGTTCGTTAGTCCGGTCGCACTCTCTCACTTTGCTAAGAAAGACCTTGATGAATATCCCGAGAAGCTGCCCGTTTATTTGAAGAACGCATTTCTTTCCGGAGCTTATGCTCTGACGAAGCCGGGATTTTTAGCATAGCCGAGATACTGAGATCTAGCCATGCCAATCCTATGTAGACGCAAACTGTACGAACACCGGTATCGGTTTTTGGACATTCGCTGCGCTCTGCCTGAACTGACACAACGCGGACTTTGCCGCCATTCGATTTCTTACCTTCGCTGACGCAGCATTGCCTTGCATTTGCAGCAAGGTTCTGGTTCCGATGCGGCTCACGTGGTGGAAGCGGTCATTCTTACCCAATGGTAACACTTGCACCTGAACCGTCCTTTCATTGCGGCGCAAACCAACGCACAACTTGAAAGTGCAGCTTTTGCCCAAACCGAAATTCCTCAATTTGTAAAATTGACGACGTTTCAATAGGGTCCGATAGCAGACAAGTAGCTCTTTTTCATTGTTTTGGTTCTATAGTAGAGGCCTAAACCATTGATATGCTTGGTTCCAAACCGGAAATGATCTCTGCAAGAGTCGAGATCGCAATTAGGGGCGCATCACGTAAGGACGGGACGAGACCGATTGGGCCCTTGAGCCTCGCCAATTGTTCTTGACTGACTGCCATCTCTTTCAGGTGTTCGATACGCATGTCATGGGTCCGGCCGCTGCCTAGGCACCCAATAAATTGGGCCCGTGTTTGCAAAGCTGCATGCAGTAATCCGGGTTCCCAATCGTGGTCATGAAAAAGCGTCAAAAAAGCTGAATGTCGATCAATGATGTCCAGATTTATATCTTGCTGGGAAGACATCAAGTGTATTGGAGCCGCGTCACAAATCGGGCCTACGGCGCTCAAGTCATCCTCATCCTGGGACAAACAGAAAATTCCAAAACCAACGGATCGTCCGACTTGCGCCATTGCTCTGAATATCGCCCCGCGTCCAGCAATAACCAACCGGTATTGAGGGCGATAAGTGAATTCTATTGGTAGCTCAGGGTCATGATCCGGGAGTGTAAATTTTAAACTACCAGACTCTCGCTTACGAAAATTCTCATGTAGCTTTGACAATGCTGCGCGATCTGGAGCGGGGTCGATCAAAACAGAGAGCGATCCACCGCACGGCAACTTCAGATCGACAAATTGCGACCCATCGCCGTAACGGATCAGTATTTTTTCGCCCGTGCGCAAAGCCTCAACTGCGTGCAGCTGAATATCTTTGTCGATGCATCCGTTCGACAAGTAACCCGTCATCTCACCATCTTGATCTAAAACAGCAAGAGACCCGACCTCTCGGGCCGCGCCTCCCGCAATTGCAACAGATGTGATCAACGCAAACCGCTTGCCGGACGCTATCATCTTGGCCGCATGAGCCACGATGTCGCTCGGATGTTCAGCAAGCGATATTGAATCAGACAACGGTTTCTTCATCCATCACATCTGCAAAGGACTTAAAAAACTTGGCTGCCAGTTTTTTTGCTGTGCTTTGGATCAGACGGCTGCCAAGCTGTGCAAGTTTGCCTCCAATATCCGCCTTTGCTTCGTATTTTAGGATTGTTTGGTCCCCATCAGCGGTTAGCGTCACGTCAGCACCGCCTTTTGCATGGCCTGCAGCACCGCCATTGCCTTGCCCGGTCAAGGAAAATGCGTCGGGTGCGCCTGCGGTATCAAGCTGCACGTCACCAGTAAAACGCGCTTTGACGGGACCGACCTTTAAGACAACTTTCGCTTCCAGTTCGGTGTCGGAATGCTTGATCAATTCTTCACAGCCGGGAATGCACTGCTGCAAAATTTCAGGGTCATTCAGGGCCGCGTATACCTTGTCTTTGGGTGCGTTGATGATGATTTCGTCGGAGAGTTCCATTTGGGTGTCCTTTTCTAACAACAGGGGAATCTGATTTGGTCGGCTTGCTCCGGTGTAAGAGCGAGCTTTTTTCGGATGCGGCGTATTTTTCTAATGAGCGCTTTCATCTGGCTAGGTTTCTTTCTTTGCAAAAAAGCGCATATGCGTCCGGGGTATCGATATCCGTGTAAAATCCGGCTGCTTGCAGGGTATGACGTTGCACAAGATCGGGGTTATCGCGGGTAAAGCGCATACATCCCGGTTTGTTTGGGTCAGCGGTGAGGTGTGGGCGCAGATCGCGCGGCACAACGATGGGATTCCCGCGCGTATCACCCTGCGCAGGGATAGAAATTTTTCCAGGACCCTCAGATCGGTGCGCATCTAAAAGTGCAACGATATCCGTAGACCTCAGCAACGGTTGATCACCAAGTCCGATCAGGGTCACATCGGCCAGCGGTGTGTTTAGCAATCCAACCCCAACAGAGGTTTGCTGCCCGGTCTCATAGTCAGGATTAAAGACGCAATTAATGTTGGCTATATCCTGCACCTTTGCCGCAACCGTTGCTTGATCATGCCCTGTGACCACCGTGATCGGCCCGTCAATGGCCGCCCGGTATTGCATCACCACATTCCGGATCATCGGCGTTTCACCGATGGGGAGCAGCAGTTTGTTCTGCGCACCCATTCGGCGCGACAGACCTGCTGCAAGGATGATCGCGACAGCTTCAATCATGGGAGGTTTGAACCTGCACACGCCGCACCTGCACAAGATCGGCAAGGATCGACAGCGCGATTTCTTCGGGCGTGATGGCCCCGATATCCAGTCCCGCGGGTGCTTTGACCGCGTCGATGCGGGCTTGCTCAATCCCCTTGGCCGCCAGTTTATTGGCAAGGCTGGCAAACTTGCGCCCGCTGCCAACAAAAGCTGTATGGATCGACGGCACGGCCAGCGCCGCCGCCAACGCGTCAACGTCGCCTTGTCCTTGGGTGGCTATCACGATGACACGCTTCGGCGCGTTGTCCTGAGCCGGGCTTGGTGCTGTTTCGGTCACCGACCAATCAAATTGTGGGGCCAGTGACACCAACGCTTGGGCGACAGGTGACCCCCCTAAGACAACCAATTGAGGCAAGGGCAAACAGGGTTCGATAAAGATGTCGACGCTGCCTTTGGACGGGCATCCGTTGCGGGCAAATTTTGTGCCGTCTATTTCGTCGCCTGCGCTGACGCCTTTTTCGGCCAACAGTTCTTCGGGCGCGACAGAGACCAGTTGGGGTTGCCCACTTGCCAAAACCGAAATCGCAGCTTTCTTGACTGCCCCGCGCGTGCAACCGCCGCCTAACCAACCACGCAAAATCGAACCGTCCGCACTCAGCAATGCTTTGGCACCGGGCTTGGCAGCTGTCGCACCCGCTGTGCGCACGATTGTTGCAAAGGCGAAAGGTTCGTCGCGCTGGCGTAACGTTTGCGCTGCATCTGCAAGGTTTTGAGATAAGATTTCGGCAGGGCTCATAACGATGTGACCTCGCGTTCAAGGCTGGCGAGATCAGCCATTGTATTTGCGGCCTTGAACAGATCGAGGTGCGGCAGTGCTGCGGCCATCCCTGAGGTTACGGGGGCATAGTCTCTCCACCCTTTCAAAGGGTTCAGCCAAATGATTTTGCAGCCCCGCTTTTTCAGATCGCTCAACGCTTGATCCATGACCTCGGGCGCGGCGGTGTCATAGCCATCTGATAAAATCAGCACGACACTGCGCCCATCAACAAACCGTTTGGCATACGTCTTGGCAAAGCGCCCGATAGAGGGTCCAATTTCTGATCCCCCGCCAAAACCATCCGCCATCAGCGACATCCGACCAATGGCGCGCATGGTATCCTTGTCGCGCAATGCCTCGGTGATCCGCACAAGGCGCGTGTGAAACAGGTAGGCGTCCGCCGTAGGATCGTTGCGCATGAGACCGGATAGAAACGCAAGGAACACCTGCGCATAGACGGTCATCGACCCGGAAACATCGCACAGCGCCACAATCTTGCGGGGGCGGTCGGGGCGGTTTTTTCGTAAAAGCTGCAGTGGTTCGCCCCCTGTGGCAAGGCTGGCGCGGATGGTTTTCCGGAAATGAAGCCGATCCCCTTTGCGCGCAGCGATCCGGCGCCGAGATCGTCTGTCGCGCAACGCCGCACCAAGCCGTCGGGCGACAATTTCGGCCTCTGCGATGTCTTCGGGGCGCACCAGATCACGTAGGTCTTTGCGCATCAGGTTGCTGATTTGGGTCGCGATCAAACGCCCCTCGCCATCGCTTTCCGCTTCGCCCTGTCCCCCATCTGGCGCATTCGCTGATCCGGCCCCACCTGCGTCTTCACCTTTTGCTTCGCGCGACGAATGAACGTCGTCTTGGTTTGGGTTGGGCGGCGTTTGCACAATTTTTTGTTTCACCCGCCCCATGTCCATCCAATAGCTGTCGAACAGCCTATCAAACTGCTCAACCTCCTCTTTGCACCCAGTACAGATGGCGCGCAGAGCTTGACGGGATTGTTCGGGCCATGCCGCATCGACCTCTGCCAGCGCCGCCAGCGCGAGATCGGCTTCCGAAACCCCAAGCCGCATGCCGTTCTCACGCAAATGCGCCATGAACCCCGCGACGCGCGCCGCAGGGCCGGGATCACGCGCGGCAAATTTGGTTACGCGTGTCATGCAGCGCGCCCTGCAATACGGCCTGCGACCTCAACGGTGACGTTGGCGCGGTCGCTTTGCGTTTTAAGCAATGTGCTGAGCGTATGTTGCAAAGCGGCTGGGTCGTTTGTCAGATCAGCAATACCAAGGCCCATAAGTGCCGCCGCAAAATCGAGCGTTTCTGCGATACCCGGCACTTTCTCAAGGTCTTCTTCGCGTAGTTTTTGAACAAAACCCACGATCTGCGCACCAAGATGCGCCTCAATCTCGGGGCAGCGGGCCTTTAGGATTGCAAGTTCCGTGTGGCGGTCAGGATATTCAACGTAGGAATACAAACAACGGCGGCGCAATGCATCGGACAGGTCGCGGGTGCCGTTGGAGGTGAGGATAACGATAGGGCGGGTCGTCGCTTCGACTGTGCCAAGCTCCGGAATTGTGATCTGAAACTCAGAGAGAATTTCGAGTAGGTATGCTTCAAATTCTTCGTCGGCGCGGTCAATCTCATCGATCAGCAGCACTGGGGCCACGTCTTGGGTGATCGCGGCGAGCAAGGGTCGCTCCAGCAAAAAATCCCGCGAGAAGATACGCGCCTCAACCGCCGCACCTGTTTCACCATTTTCTGCGGCAGCACGAATGGTCAAAAGCTGGCGTTGGTAATTCCATTCATAAATCGCTTGGGCGGCATCCAAGCCTTCGTAACACTGTAGACGGATCAGTTTTGTGTCGCGCAGTTCGGCAAGGCTGCTGGCGATTTGGGTCTTGCCAACGCCAGCTGCTCCTTCAAGCATCAATGGGCGCCCCAAGATGAGCGACAGATGCAAAGCCACCGACAGATCGTCGGATGCAACATATCCATCCGCGGCCAGCGCGGTTTGTAGAGTAGTCCAAGTCATTGGTGTTTTCCCATCTGTCAGGCACCCTTGTTAAAGGGTGCCCGCAGTTTCGTTTTAGTCGTGCAGACCGAGTTTCTGTGCGGTCTGCCAAATGCGCCAATGGTCGTGCGGCATGTTGGTATGCGTGTTACCAAAGGGCCGGAACGCATCCTGCACAGCATTTGAGAAACACGGCACGCCACCCACATGCGGGCTTTCACCGACACCCTTCGCACCGATGGGATGGTGTGGGGAAGGCGTAACGGTAAAGTCGGTCTCGTAGTTGGGAACCTCCCATGCCGTTGGCAGGAAGAAGTCCATCAGCGTACCGGTTTTACAGTTGCCCATGTCGTCGTAGGCAATCTCTTGACCCAAGGCAACGGCAAGCGCTTCGGTCAGACCGCCATGCACTTGGCCTTCGATGATCATCGGATTGATCCGAGTGCCGCAATCATCCAGCGCATAGAAGCGGCGGATTTCCGGAACACCTGTGTCGACGTCAATATCCATGACACAAACATAAGCACCAAACGGGTAGGTCATGTTGGGCGGATCATAATAGCTGACCGCTTCCAGACCCGGCTCAAGCCCTGGGATCGCCTGATTGTAGGACGCGAAGGCGATTTCCTTCATTGTCTTGAACTTCTCAGGTGCGCCTTTCACCACAAAACGATCCACGTCGAATTCCACGTCGTTGTCGTGAACCTCAAGCAGATAAGCCGCAATCATCTGTGCCTTGGCGCGGATTTTACGTCCGACCATCGCTGCAGCAGCACCCGCAACCGGTGTAGACCGGGACCCATAAGTACCAAGACCGTACGGTGCCGTGTCTGTGTCGCCTTCCTCAATCGTGATGCTATCGGCCGACAGGCCAATTTCAGTGGCAAGGATTTGCGCAAACGTTGTCGCGTGTCCCTGACCTTGGGAAATTGTGCCAAGCCGCGCAATCGCAGACCCTGTAGGGTGGATGCGGATTTCACAGCTGTCGAACATACCCATCCCAAGGATGTCGCAGTTTTTCACAGGACCCGCGCCGACGATTTCGGTAAAGAACGACAGTCCGATACCCATCAGTTTACGGGTTTTGCCTGCCTTGAAGTCTTCGACCCGTTGCGCCTGTTCGGCACGTAACCCGTCATAATCGACGGTTTTCAGCGCCTTGTCCCATGCGGTATGGTAGTCGCCGCTGTCATATTCCCAGCCAAGGGCGGCCTTGTAAGGGAATTGTTCTTTCTTGATAAAATTGATCCTGCGCAGCTCTGCCGCGTCCATGTTCAGCTTGATCGCAAGCACTTCGATCATGCGTTCGATGAAGTAGACAGCCTCGGTCACACGGAACGAGCAACGATACGAAACGCCGCCCGGAGCCTTGTTGGTGTAGACACCATCAACTTCGAGGTGGGCAGTTGGGATGTCGTAGGACCCGGTGCAGATGTTCATGAAACCAGCTGGGAATTTTGTCGGGTCGGCACAAGCGTCAAAGCCACCGTGGTCGGCTGTCACATGGCATTGCAGGCCCGTGATTTTGCCCTCAGGCGTCGCCGCAATTTTTCCGGTCATCCAATAGTCACGCGCAAATGCGGTGGTCATCAGATTGTCCATGCGGTCTTCGATCCACTTGACAGGTTTGCCCGTCACGATGGAGGCCACGACCGAGCAAACATAGCCAGGATACGCGCCAACCTTGTTGCCAAATCCGCCGCCGATGTCCGGCGAGATCACGCGGATGTTGTGCTCTTCAATTCCAGAGATCAGCGACACAATGGTGCGGATCGCGTGTGGCGCTTGGAACGTGCCCCACAGCGTCAGTTTACCGTTGACCTTATCCATGGACGCGACGCACCCGCATGTTTCCAACGGGCACGGGTGCGTGCGGTGATAGTACATGGATTCTTCGGCCACGACTTCGGCGTTGTCGATCACCTCTTGTGTCGGGGCTTTGTCGCCTGCTTCCCAGGTAAAGATGTGATTGTGGTGCTTACGCGGTCCATGCGCACCATCCGGGATGGAACCGTCTTCGGCCACCAAGTCCTCACGCAGAACCACATCAGATTGCAGGGATTTGAATGGGTCCACGATGACAGGCAGTTCTTCGTACTCCACCTCGACCAATTCGATTCCGTCGGCGGCGGCATAGCGGTCTTCAGCCACGACGTAGGCGACCTCTTGACCTTGAAACAGCACCTTGCCGTCTGCCAGCACCATCTGTTTGTCGCCAGCAAGGGTTGGCATCCAATGCAAACCAAGCGGTTCAAGATCAGCAGCGGTCAAAACAGCCATAACGCCCGGTACAGCCAACGCGGCCTCGGTGTTGATGCTTTTGATCCGTGCGTGGGCGTAGGGAGAGCGGACGAAGTCACCAAAAAGCATACCGTCCAGTTTTACGTCATCAACGTAGTTGCCTTTGCCTTGTGTGAAGCGTGCGTCTTCTACCCGCTTGCGCGAACAGCCCATGCCTTTAAGGTTATCAACGCGTTTCTCGCGGCTAATTTCGTCCTTCATTCTGCTGCCTCCTTGGCTGCATTCATCTCAGTGGCCGCAGCCTGAATGGATTTCACAATGTTCTGGTAACCCGTGCAGCGGCAGATGTTCCCTGCCATACCAAACCGGATTTCTTCTTCGGTTGGGGTCGGGTTTTCTTCCAGCAGCTTCTTGGCGCGCGTGATCATTCCCGGTGTGCAATAACCGCACTGAAGCCCGTGGTGTTCTTTGAACGCCTCTTGCAGCGGGTGCAGATCATCGGGGCCGCCGATGCCTTCGATGGTTGTAATCTCGGCACCTTCGGCCTGAACAGCGAACATTGTGCAGGATTTCACTGATTTGCCGTCAATCGTCACTGTGCAAGCACCGCAGTGAGATGTCTCGCAACCGATATGGGGCCCTGTGATGTTTAACCGCTCACGCAGTGTGTAGATCAGCAATTCGCGTGGCTCAGCGAGGAATTCCTCGGTCTTGCCATTCACGTGAAGTGTGACGTGTTTTTTGTTAGACATGTAATTTTTCCCTTTTGCCCTACCGCTTCGCTACTTGAGGGCGTGTCCCTTAAGCACGCGACCAAGCGCGTTCGATGGCGCGCCGCAAAATGACGCCAGCAACATGGTTTTTGAAGGCGACTGGGCCACGATTGTCCTCGGATGGGTCAATGTCACCCAGCATTGCGGCCATGGCTGCCTTAAGCGCAGCATCATCGACGGTTGTACCTACCAGGGCAGCGCCAGCAGCTTCGGAATAAACCGGCGTATCGCTGAGGTTGGTCATTGCGATAGATACAGCGGTGCAAGTGCCATCACCCTTGGTGATCTGAACAGCGGCAGCGGCCGTAGCGTAGTCGCCAATCTTGCGCTTTTGCTTTTCATAGGCGTGACCGCCCTTTGGCATTGGGATGGTGACGCCCGTCAATACTTCGTCGTCTTCGCGCGCGGTCATATAGGCCGCTTCATAAAACTCACGTGCAGGCACATCGCGTTCACCATTGATACCAACCAAATGGAACACAGCGTCAAGACATTGCATGAGACCCGGCATGTCATTGCCCGGATCTCCGTTGGCGACGTTGCCACCGATGGTGCCCATATAGCGCACCTGCGGATCAGCGATTTGCAAAGCTGCCTCGCGAAGGATCGGTGCGGCGGTAGTCAATGCCGCGTCGTCGATGACGTCGGCCTGTGTGACCAGCGCGCCGATGCGGATGCTGTCACGTCCGACTTCAATGCCGGACATGCCGCCGACGTCTTGCAGGTCGATCAAGTGAGGTACCTCTGCCATGCGCAATTTCATCATCGGGATCAGGCTGTGCCCCCCCGCCATGACGCGCGCATCGTCACCGTGTTCATCTAAAATGGCGAGAACTCCGGCCATATCTTGTGGTCTATAGTATTCAAATGCCGCTGGTATCATCGGCTGCCCTCCCTCAGAACAAATGGTCTAGCTGTCGGGAGGACTGCATACAAACGTATGCTAGGGCATCAGAAAAGGTATGAAAAACAGGGTAATGACACGAAATGCGCCTCAGCTTGCACGAACTGCGCCACTTGACACCAACAGCGCATCCTGGATTTCCTTAAGCTTTGAGCGGCTGACAGGAACCGACGGCACATCATCAATGTCAAAGATGCAACGACCTTTGTCTTTGTCCCGCTCAAACCGTGCGACTGCCTTCGGATTCACCAAGTAGCTGCGATGCGTCTGAAGGAAACCCTCGGGCAGCAACCTTTTCGTGGCCTCGGTGATTGGCCAAACACAAAACAACTGATCATCACGTGTGTAGATTTGCGTATAACGCCCGTCCGCCCGCAACAGCATCACTTCACTGGGTGAGACGAAAACCGTACCCCCATCGCGTTCACACGGAATTTTCAAGCCTGTCAGGGATGGTGTTTGAGGAGGTTCAACAGAGGGATTGGCCTTTGAAGGCCGTAGCGTGCCCTCAGTGCTCGAAGGAATGAGGTAGGTGATGCCAACCCACAAAAAGGTACCGAAAATTACGAAACTGGAAAGGATAACACCAAGCGCAAGCACTTCGTTGCTCATGCGAGGGCCAAATTCAGCACCCTGCGGATCTGCCACAAAATTTGTACCAGTCATCGCAAGAAAGTGGACTGAACAAACCGCAACACCAAAGCAAATCGTCCCGAGGAAAATGTTCTTATTCGTGCGGTGGTAGTACGTCATCCAAAACGCGATGACACACAGGAGGATAGCAACCCCTGACGAGGTGAGAATTCCAATCGGCGTATAGATTGCGCGGCAAAGCTCTAGCCCTGCCATGCCAATGTAGTGCATGACAAGGATTCCTACACCCACAAGCGCTCCAGCCGCCGCAATCACTGCGGGCGTCCGCTTGGTAAAATGCAGCAATATCAGCGCCGCCCCGACAATCAAAATTGCCGTCAATGCAGACATAAGGGTGATTGCGGCGTCATAGTAGAACAAGACGGGCAGTTGAAGACCGAGCATTGCAACGAAGTGCATCGACCAAATTCCACCACCGAGCGCAACGGAAGCAAGCGCAATTGACAGCGTTTTTTGCGCAACTGTTTTGTCAGACAAGTTCCGTGTCAGAGACAGCCCCGTGAAGCCTGCAACTAGAGCCACAAGACATGACATTACGACTAGAAAATTGTTATGATCTGACTCGAGAAATTCCATAACGGCTAAACTGGACGAAAAGTGGATTGTTGGCAAATGCGTGCTTCACATGCTCGTCGTTCAGCCAGTAGATCGACTTTCTCCCTGTTCATCTAACAATATCCAGAGCGTTTCTATCCAGAGAGGCTATCTATTGCTGACCTTAGGTTTGCCAGCCAGGGATTAATGAGAGGGACGGCTAAGGAGGAACGAAGCCAAAGTCCGCGGCTTGATCCTTGAGCGTGTCGTTTTTCCTGCAGTTTGCATGAATAACCGGTTTTCTTGCTGCTCTGCGACAACAGCTTTCTCGCTCGTGCGGCATTTCTGACGCCGCGAGGGCAAGCAGCGAGAAAATTGAATTCACAGGTTGGGCTCTTTCGACACCTTCGCTGCGGGTTGCTCGAACGGCTGGTTCGGGATTTTTGTAAGGAAATGCATGACATTTGCAACAACTCGGCAGAGCCATGGAACCAAGCTGAATTGGCTGGTGCATATTTCCGGTGCGAAATGTTGGGCTGTTTTTAGGTGCTAGGGCAGGGGTCCTCGATGCGTGCCGCACCGCAAGAACCCTCAACAAGGGCTAATTTTGTTGAAAAACTCTTGTTGATTTGATGCCCGTTGGCTGATTCAATTTCTCTATAGACTGGGGGGATTGGCGATGATGGGACCGAAGCAGGAAGCGCAAGGCGCGTTGTTTTATGAGTTCTCTCTGGAAGACCATGTTCCACAGGATTACCTATTTCGTTCGATTGATCGGTTTGTCGATCTGAGCGACATCCGCCAATATCTGGCTGAGTTTTACAGCCACACGGGCCGCCCTTCGATTGATCCTGAGCTGTTGATCCGGATGCTTTTGGTGGGGTATTGCTTTGGCATCAGATCCGAACGGCGGCTGTGCGAAGAGGTGCACCTGAACCTCGCCTATCACTGGTTCTGCCGCCTTGATCTGTCCGACCCAATCCCAAACCATTCGACCTTCTCAAAGAACCGCCACGGGCGTTTCCGCGAAAGCGCGTTGCTGCGCCATCTCTTCGAGAAGACCGTTGCGCGTTGCATCGCAGACGGGTTGGTGAGCGGTCAACGCTTGGCCGCTGATGCCAGCTTGATCGAAGCTGACGCGAACAAACAAAACTCCACACCGAAGGAAGATTGGGACCACAAAGCCATTGATCCAACAGACGCCCCACGTGCGGTGAAGGAATATCTGGACGTTTTGGACGATGCGGCGTTTGGTGCTGCATCAGAGGTTAAGCCCAAGTTTACGTCCCATTCCGATCCTGCAAGCCAATGGACGGCCGCCCGGAAAGGCCCTGCGTTCTTTAGTTATTCTACCAACTATCTGATCGACACCGACCACAGCGTCATTGTGGATGTCGAAGGCACAAGATCAATCCGGCAGGCCGAAGTTGGTTCGGTGTGCACCATGTTGGACCGGATCAAGGATCTGCATGGTATAGATCCTGAACGGCTTATCGCAGACGCTGCATATGGGTCAGGCCCAATGCTCGGGTGGCTTGTTGGCCGTGACATCAAACCCCATATTCCCGTGCTTGATAAAGCGGTCCGCACGGATGGCACATGGTCCCGCACCGACTTTGAATGGGACGCTGAGAACAACCAGTACATCTGCCCCGAAGGTGAACCCCTCAAGCAATTCCGGCGCAATTATTCTGATCCGCACCGTAAACCCACAGGCAAGGGCGTCGCCAAGTATCAGGCTTTGAAACACACCTGTCAGGCTTGTCCGTCCAAAATGAAATGCTGCCCCAAAGCAGATGCACGCAAGATCACCCGCGAAGAACATGAAGATGCCCGACAGGTTGCCCGTGATATTGCCAAGACCAAGCAGTATGTGATCTCGATGCGGCTGCGAAAGAAAGTCGAAATGCTATTCGCTCAGCCGCGGTGAAAGTCGGGAAAGTCCGCATTGTAGTCATCGGTTCCATCACAATGCTGCGCGACCGATCAATGTCTGCTTCGGGGAAGCCGCACCGCAACGTCGGTCCAGCTCGCGAAAGGCAGCTTAGGGCCGTGAATGACGATGCAACGTTGTCGGATCTCCCTATGATGCCGCGAAGCGGAGAACGGCAGGAATGAGTCCAACTCGACCGATTCTGCAGGTTGCAGGAACGTTCGGTCTAGCTAGTCATGGTAGATTTTGGTCGCGGCCTGTATGTTGTCCATCGGTTGCCAATGCCAACGTCGTTGAGCAGAGGAGCTTTCGTAAATACGGTCTATCTGGACGTTTGTCCAGCCCGACAACACGCAGCCCTTGTCTTCTTGCGAGGCTGCAAATTCCAGAGCCTACGCGACCTGCGCTGCCGGTCACGGCGATTGAGCGCAGGAGGGTCATTTGCGCCCGCCCGCGAGCTCATCCACCAACCAGCTTCGGAAGGCGGCAACCGGTGTGGATCTGCGCCAGTCTTCAGGCTCGACAAACCAATAGGAGATTCCGGTGCGAAAGCGACCCGGGAATGGGGCGACCAATTGGTTCATGGCCAACGCGTCTTGTGCAAGCGTTTCCCAAGCTAGAAAGATACCCTGACCTGCGATTGCTGCGTCCAGGCACAACGCCGCGTCGGAGTATTCTGGGCCAGTCCCGAGACATTCTTCTGTCATCTCGTTTGGCTTCAACCATACATCCCATCCGAACATTGTGTTCGTGTCCCGGACAATCGGAACCTGCCGCAGATCCTCTGGACCATTTATTCTTTGGGCTAGGTGTGGCGCACATACCGGAAAGACCCGTTGAGGGAATAGCTCATCTGCCAAAACGCCGGACCAATCTCCATAGCCGACGCGAATACAGGCATCGGCCTCGCCCATGCGCGGGTCCACAAGATCGACCGATGCGTCGATTCGTACTTTGACCTCTGGATGAGCCTGATTGAAGCGGTCCAACCGCCAAACCAGCCACTTTCCGACAAATATGGGAGGTACGGCAATGGTGATCGCGTCAGGCCTCTTCTCCGTTGCAAGAGCGACACCGTGTGCCAAAGAAAGAAAGCCCTGCGTTAGCTGCTCAGCGACCTGTTGCCCGATTTTGGTCGGCACCATCCCCTTTGGATTCCGCTCAAACAACCGGCAGTCTAGCTGCGCCTCTGCCTTGATAATCTGCTGGCTCACCGCTCCAGACGTAACGCCTAGTTCCTGAGCCGCGTCGCGCAGACTTCCGCAGCGTCCCAGTACCTCGATAGCCCTGAGCCCGTTTAGATGAATTCCGTAGAGCTTTTTCATATAGTTTTTCTACACTTCTATCGACAATTTTTCGATACAAATTTAGCTTACTCTGCGTTCTACTTTAGAAATGCTATACATCAAATCTACCAATTTACTGAAGGTTATTTGGCGTCTCATCAGGGTAATTCAGGTTCACGTCGATCACCACGAAGACCGCTGGAGGCGCGACCCGCTTTCGCATCCCGATATTCGCAAGATGAACAAACGGGAAATCGCCGATCTACCCATTGACCCGTATCTTATCGAAGATCGTTAGGCTTAAACGGCTTCGAAACTGATAGCAGCCATTGATTCTTAGGATGCGAATGGCCGAATGGCAGCTTCCATCAATAGAACGGACAGCCCAAAAATCAAAGCCTTCCAACGGATCTAAGGCGATTCTTAGCATCCGCTTCTTTCTGCGAAGCGCGTGCTGTTTGCAACCCCCTTTTCAACTGCATTGTGTGAAACTTGTAAATTTCTGTCGCGCCTGTGACTTTACCTTTGAAATGCCATAGGCTCCGAACCCATGAACCTGACTGATGATGAATCAAAGCTAGTCTTTTCGATCATGCATGACCTGAGTGGTGAATTTGACCATTTGGAAGTGCGCCAGCGGGTCGGTCAAAAATTGCTGGACCTCCTTAAGGCGGATCATTTTGCCTCTTATGTTTGGGATGATGCCAATCAGGAATTTGTGTCCTGTGTTCAGCTCAACATGACCGACGACAATCTGCGTCGTTACGAAAGTTATTTCCAGTTTCACGATCCTATCACGCCGATCTTGCAAAAGCGGCGTAAAGCGACACCCGTCAGCGAGGTCATGCGACATGACCGTTTAGTCCGTACCGAGTTCTTTAACGATTTTCTTAAACAAGACGGGTTGTGCTATGGGCTGAACTACTTTGCATTTGACCGTGGCGACAATATCGGAGACTTGCGCATCTGGCGCGGTGCCAACCGCGAAGATTTCACACAACGCGATGCTCAGATTGTTGATGCAATCGGTCCCAGTCTGGTGAATGCCCTGATCCGCGCGCGCAGCAATAGCGACAAAGCCCCTTCTTTGCGGTTTTCACAGATTGGAGATGATGTCGGGTTTACCGTGCGCGAGGCCGAAGTTGCCGATTTGCTTGTTACAGGCCAGACCGACGATGAGATTTGCGGGAAATTGGGCTTTTCCAAACCAACTTTGCGCACACATATCGCTTCGATTTTTCGCAAATCCGGCCTCAACAGACGCTCGCAGCTGGCCTTGTTCCTAGCCGAAAAAAATCATCATTTGTGATGATAGCCTAAGGTGTCCAGCCGCTTCTATCCTTGTTTCTAACGAGACAGGGAGGTTTGCGTGCCACAAAATTTATCATCACTAGACGGTGTTTCGACGATTGAAGCTTTCAAGAGCGGGGCGGTTAGCCCGGCGGAATATGCGCAATCAGTGCTCGAACAGGCAGCGCAGAACAGCCACCTAAATGCACTTCAGAGTTTTCGCGCGATTGCATTAGAGCCCGCTGTTTCCAAAGCTCTGAGTGCTAATCCCCAAGGCGCGTTAGCAGGGCTTCCGGTTCTTGCAAAGGACAACATCAATACGAATACATACCCCACCTCGGGTGGAACCAAATCGCTGTTGCATCAGACACCCAAATTCAACGCGGGCGTCGTAAATCGGATCGAAGGTGCGGGGGGCTTCATCGCGGCCAAGGCGGCAATGCACGAACTTGCATTCGGCATCACCTCCAATAATGCGGTCACAGGCCCAGTACGTAATCCAGCTGATCCAGAGATGATCGCGGGCGGCTCATCTGGCGGTACCGCAGCTGCTGTTGCGGCGGGGATATTCCCTATCGGGCTTGGAACCGACACGGGTGGCTCATGTCGTATTCCAGCCGCTTTATGCGGTGTTGCCGGGTTTCGCCCGACAACTGGACGCTATGACAGCGACGGTGTTTTGCCGATCTCCCATACCCGCGATACCGTCGGCACACTTGCGCGATCTGTACGTGACATTGCGTTGATGGATAACGTTCTTAGCAGCGAGCATGGGAGTGCAGAGGTTGTTGATCTCTCTCAGGTTACGCTGGGCGTTCCAAAAGATCGGTTTTTTGATGATCTTGAATCAGCAGTCGCGGCGGCAATCGAAAAACAACTGTCGGTTCTTGGCAAGGCCGGTGCCAAGCTGGTCGATGTCAGTTTTGAAGCCGTTTGGGAGCACAACGATGCCTTTGGTTTCCCAGTTG
>NZ_JBDWLR010000073.1:0-5067 GCF_039973035.1 Sedimentitalea sp. | reverse complement strand
GTGCACTTGAAAAACATCCTTGGCCAAATCCAGGCCTACGGTCTTAACTGTCATTGGGTGGCTCCTTTCCTAGCAGTCGTTGATAACTGCACTTTGGCACATTCGATGACGGTGGAGCAGGAGCCACCCACATCATCCGCTAAGGGCCGTTCGATACCACCGACATAAAGGGCGGGGACCACCGTGCGCATCCACGGCGAAGGGTAGGTCGAGGAGGACATCCGTGCCTTTGGCATGAACAAGGAGACCGGTGGGATCGCCCGCCAGTTCGTTCTCGGCGTCGTACAGACCGCCGAAGGGCTGCCGCTCATGCATACCGTGCATCCGGGCAACGTGGCCGAAACCAAGACGCTTCGGGCCATGCTGGCCACTGTCCTGCAGCGCTTCCCCATCGAGCGGGTGATCCTGGTCGTCGACCGTGGATTGCTGAGCCTCGACAATATTGGTGCCCTGACTTCCCAGGCCGAGCAGGACGGGCGTACGCTGGAGTTCATCCTCGCCGTCCCGGCCCGCCGCTACAGCGATCTCGTCGAGACCTTTCGGGACATCGCCTTTGACGAGGACGGGCTCGCCGAGGAACGTTTCGCCGGTCATCGTCTGATCGTCGCCCATGATCCCTTCCGCGCCGCCGAACAGGGCGAAAGGCGTCGAGCCCGGATCGCCGAACCACGTCAGGGTCAGAACAGTCAGAAAGCACCGGGATGCCGGAACACTAGACTTGGTTGGCAACAAGCAACCTCGGAAGGGGCGAAAGAGTTCTGAAAGCGTTTGACTGAGGCCCTGCCCTTCCTGACCCGCCAAGCTTTCCAACCGAAGCAGCGGCCGAGGCGATACTGGCAAAACAGCTGGGTTCGGCGTTCGGGCTACCTACCAGACATTGAGATAAGAACCTGAATGCCGGTTTTCGCAGGGTCGGCTGCGCAAGCTCGGCGGAACTCTTGCAAAACCGTGTTTTGATTTGCGTTGAGAGGGCCAGTCGCCGCTTGGTAGCCAAGTAGAAATCCAAATGCCATTGTCTTTCTGCTTAACCGCTCCAACCGCGCTTTTAGCTCCGTGTCATTAAGCGTGGGTGCATCGATTGTGGCGACGATTTCTGCACATGGCGCAGTGTGGTAGAAATCGCTCATCCAATGCGGATCTGCGATTGCCGCAGCGGGCATGAAAAGAAGTGACAAAACAATTCGCATGGGAGAATGCTGGCATCTGGCATCCTCCAAAGCAATTTGTTTTCCGGGGTCTCAGCCCATCTCGAGGGACGGAAGGCGGATAATCTTGCAAAGGCAGAGCTGTTTATGGCGTCCGTTTAGGGCGCTGAAACGCCACCGATCTCCGGCACACAAGCGATGCGCTAGTACTTGATGCCTTTTACCCTGCACAGGCAGCGCCAGGCGCGTATCTCGCTGCAACATCCGCGACGGTCTCAAGCGGCTTGCCCACCGCCAGTATATCAGACGCTCGGACAGTCGCAGCTTGGCCGCAGCCGCACTCAAACCAGAGGACGTGATTGGGTGTCACTGTCAACCGGGTTCCGCCGTGCTTGATTTGAAATGCCGTGATTCCCTGCTGGCTCAATCAGGTGCTGTATCCGTCTCACGAAAAAGCCATGCGAAGTCGGCAGTGGCGGTGGCTGACGTGCAAGAGCAAAGACGCTTCATTGCGTTCCGAGTTCTTGCACCTACCAATCCATCGATCGGACCACGGTAACGCGCCTGAGACGATCTGCCGAGCAGGCGTTGTAATGCCAGCGCAACGTCGCGAGGCCAGTCGTCCATCTGCCGGATATATGGCAGCCTGGCTCCCTTCCTGAGAGCGTCAAAATAGCTCTGTGCGGCAAGCTCCGAGTCAGCTTTAAATCCGCCGCGCCCGATTTCGTGATTGTAACCGTTTTCCACCACTCCGATCGCACTTCCAAGGCTTGCTGATATACTTGCCCAGCGAACCGATTGAGACAGGTCGGGGTCAACACCTTCCCCAAGACGATAACGTCTTGCGAGTGCATGCGCCAATTCTGCATCGCCGTCTTCGGCACGCGCCTCAAGTAGGGCTATTGCTCTTGAGGCATCTTGCAATTCAATGGGTGTCGACGGTGCTAGAAGAAAATTGGCAAGCCGCATCGCTGATTTGTGAACGCCCATATCGGCGGAGGTAGACAGCCAGCTTACCCCCTTGCGTTTCTGATCGAGGCTCGTCGATCTGGACGAAACCAACCGATAGCCTGCCTCGTACATGGCCAAAGGATCACCTGCTTTGGCAGCAATGCTATAGTACTCGAGTGGACTTCGCCCCTTGAGGGTGATCGTAGACGCCGGGCGGCTGAAGAAATCTCCGAGGTGTCGCGCCGCTGTGGCGTTTCCAGCGTCAATAGCCGCATCCAAAATGTTAACTGTTTTCTGAGCTTCTTCTAAGCTACCCGGATGATCAAGAAGAGAACTACCCAATGAAACCAAGGCAGCTGGATAACCGGTATCAACGGCAAGGACCAATTGTTGATGTGCTTCGTCAATCCGCCCCGCAGCCTTGAGTGCCCTCGCGAGTTGGTAACGGCTGCGTCCATTGTCGGGGTGACCAGACGCAGCCAATATACATGCGGTGACGGCGGAATTGGGATCGATGGCTTCGAGACCTATGCCAGGGGCGTCGGCAGGTCGATCGGTGTCGTTGGGGTCGGCAGCAAGTTGATCGCAGGCGCGGACCAACGGACTATAAAGTAACTTGGATGCGGATGAGGGTTGCTCGTCAGAGGGAACAGGGGCGGCCTCAGGTGCAGAGGCGAGCGCAGCAAGACGCTGACGTGCGCGTTCGACCACCTGCCCGCCATCCTCAGCATTCGCGTACTTTTCAATAAAATCGCGCCAGTCTGAAACCGAGTTTTCGGTGTCCGCAGCGAGGAAGGCCTGGAGAACCTCGCTCGCTGTAGGTCCATCTGGTTTATTTACCGCCAAATAGAGGTCTTGGGCTGGCAGCGAGCCATAAGTGAATGGCTCCTGCTGGCCGTTGGTATTCGTCAATACCGTATCGCGAACCCGGCGGAAAAGTTGACCGATTTCAAGCCCTGGTGTTTCGAGGTGCGCAAGTAGAGCAGCCGCATAGGGGCTATTTCGACCTGAACCGTCGAGGGCCACAGTGCCGCCCTTAGCTGAATAGCCGACAAGGACGCCGGACGCCGGTTCAATCGCACCAAGGCCACGGCCGAGCGAGCGGGTACCAGCATCTGCGATTTGGCGCAGGAACGGGTTATCACGGCAAGCATCAAGCAGAACCAACCGGAGTGTTTTGGCTCCGCGCACCGCCGAAAGAAATTTCTGCATCTCTATGGCTTCAAAGGTCACATCCGAGGACTGTTCCAAAATGGCATCGACCGGGATCAGAAAATTCCGCCGATCAATCTCCATGCCATGACCGGCGAAGTAGATTAACGCCATTTCAGCATTTCGGGCAGATCGTGAGAAGTCACGAAGAGCGAGATTCATCGAGCGGGAATCAAGGTTGAAGGTTGAAGTTACCGCAAAGCCGAGCCGCGCCAGCGCTGCGCCGATGTCATCGGCATCATTTTGCGGATTTTCGAGAGACCCAACGCGCTCATAGTTCGAATTGCCGATCACAAGCGCAACACGGTCCTGAGCATGTGCGATAGTTCCCATGGCAAAGGTCACAAGCCACAGAATAGATACGCAGATCAGACGCCTTGCCTTCGCTCTCATAATGTCCGTGAGGATAGCAAAGCCTTGTGAAGCCGTCATCCTTTGAGTTTTTGGCTAGTTGTACGAACTGCCTTACTGCCTGGGTGGGCCGTCATTGCGATCTGGTGGGGGCGATGTAGGGGCGTTCTGATGGATGTCATGGTGCCTTGGGACAATCTGGGCAAGCCTATTTGCCGTCTGGCGCGTTGCCAACAGTGGGATTGAAAGTACAGCCAATACGTGAGCGGATCAAAGCTCAGCGGCGCAATTCCCGCTAACGCTCATTCCTCCGCTCAGCCAACCGCCCCCACATGGGATAAGCCACCGACCCGGCGTCTCCGCTCTGCTTACCCTGCTTCTCGAACGCATCGAGCTGTTCCTTTGGCTCCCCGATCTGCAGGTAACCAACCAGATGGGCAGTGTTGGTCAGGATGGTCTGGAACCGGTTCGCGGCGTCCAGCCCCAGACGCCCGTCGGCGGCCATCTGAGTGCTGGTCTGCGCCGTTTGGATGGTGACGACAGGTCGGCGTTAGGGATAGCCTCAGAGAGCTTGTGCTGCTTGCGTCGTATACCGCTGATCAATAGACTAAAGGCCGACCATGCACCAACATTCAAACTGGACCAACCTATGTGGGCAGACCGTCGGCGCTGCAGCATCCACCGAGACAGAACAGGCGGCATAGCAACAGCATTCGCAGGCGCCCGTTCAGCCGAATTACCGTTTTATGGAATGCTGAGTTCGCCGAATCCGAGCAGCCAGCTTTCCAAAGTTTCGCAGGACGGTTGTGTTTTCGGGCGCTAATGCGGAGTGCGGCCAACCGATCCCAGTGCGAGCAGCAGGCTCAGGACCAGATGTAGGGCGACCGCCGACCACAAGAGCGGTCCGCTCGCGCCACCGATGATCCCGAGAAACGCAAGATAGATGGCCACGACCGTGCTGTAGAACGGCATGCCGACCTGCGGCAGCCCCGGCAGGCAGGCGATTCCCAGGCTGATCAGGGCGAGTCCGGCGAGCCGGACCACCGCCACGGCGGCGTCCTGCAGATCCGTACCGAGCAGCAGTTGTCACAGCACGCCAGGCAGAATCATCAAGGCAAGGCCAGTGGCGGCCTGACGCCTCGGCCAAGGCAGCGAGGGCAGGTGTGTCCCGCTCTGCTGACCTACACTCTTGGAAAATGATGCGCGATGGATGAATGGCCGGTTTCGTGAAGCTGCACCGCAGCGTCGTAACTGTCTTCGGAGGTCGTCTGTGGGTGGCTCCTGCATTGCAAGTGTTTTCTGGTGATATGCGCGGTCATTTTCGTCAGTACTGTCGTCTGTCCGGCCTGTTTATGTTTTGGCATTGCCTCCACTGGCCCTGATGAATTCCGCAAGCGAGGTTCCAATC
>NZ_JBDWLR010000072.1:0-7391 GCF_039973035.1 Sedimentitalea sp. | reverse complement strand
CGTCGGGATGCCGACCTGGCGACCCAGCAGGATGTGCTCGCGGGTCTGCGGCATCGGGCCGTCAGCAGCGTTCACAACCAGGATCGCGCCGTCCATCTGCGCCGCACCGGTGATCATGTTCTTCACATAGTCAGCGTGGCCAGGGCAGTCGACGTGCGCATAGTGGCGGTTTTCAGTCTCGTATTCCACGTGCGCGGTCGAGATCGTGATCCCACGCGCTTTCTCTTCGGGCGCGCCGTCGATCTGGTCATATGCCTTGAAATCACCGAAATACTTCGTGATCGCAGCCGTCAGCGTCGTCTTGCCGTGGTCAACATGGCCGATTGTGCCAATGTTCACGTGCGGCTTGTTACGCTCAAACTTTTCCTTACCCATCTGCAGGCGCCTTTTGTTGAATTGGGGGGCCGAAACGGCCCGCATTTACGTCGAGTGCGGGCGCGACATATGAGGTTCAGAACGGAAAATCAAGCCTGTCCTGCGCACCAGCAATCACTCGGCCAAGGGTGTTATCGCGGCCGGTGTTTCCGGTCGCTTGTCAAACCATCCATTCTGTTCGTGCTGCTCGGACAACCAGTCTCCCAGTTGATCCAGCGCATTGGCAGTCAGACCATCCATCTGTTCCTGCTTGGTCCGCTCGCGTCCCGAGCCTTTGAAAAACGTGGTGGTGGTGGAATCTTCGACCACGGTGATCTGGTGCACCTCGTCGTTGAGCTTTTTGCCAGCGGCGTCGTCCCAAACGGTGACATTGATGACCAACATAGACCGAGGGTTATAGATGAACCCTTCCGGAGCCAGCATGAACCCTTCGACACTGATGCCAAAATGATAGAGCTGATCGCCATCAAAGCCACCAAACCGCGCCGCGACCGCATTCTGGATCGTGCTTTCCCACTCTTCGGGCGTGGCGTCGCGCGAAATCGGTCCTTGCCGCGCCTTCTGGGCGACAACAACATTGTGGCCCAGCTTGAATTCCCCCAGCGACGCGGGCGTCCGGTCCTGCGGACCCGTGTTACAGGCAGCCAACAGGACAAGCCCGGCCAGCAGTGTCAAAATGCGGATCATGGTGTTCTCTCGTCAGCCTCGTGTTTGCGAGCAAATAGCCCAGCAAGCCCACAGGTGCAAACGCAACCGGCGCTGTCTGCCGTCAATGTGATCCCGAGACCGCTAAACTCTGGGCGAAACTGCGACCTAAGGCGCTGCGACTTTACATTGAATCGCTTGCCCGCTGTTTCTCCCGATAGTCGAAATGCCTTACTTGAACCGGTTACTACGTGGGAAGCCATAGGGCGGTCGTTTTCCGACACCTGCGCGTTTGCCCAGCCATTCGGTCAGGTCAGGTTCATGCCGGGTCTTGCCCCCGCCCATTTCCCAACTCAGACCCTCGCTCCAGTTGAAGGTCGTGATATCGGCGAGGCCACCGTCAAGCTCGAGCGATCCCTGCTTGCCTCGCGCCATGTTGTATTTCTGAAGTCGCACACCTTTGCCCCGGCCCATCTCGGGCAGTTCTTCGGTCGGGAAAACGAGGAACTTGCCGTTCTGCGAGACCACAGCCACGTGATCGCCTAGCACCGGGCGACAGATACACGCCTGCGCCGCATCGCCGACATTCAAGACCTGCTTGCCAGTGCGGGTCTGGGCGATCACATCCGCCTCGGGCAAGACGAACCCGTTGCCCGCCGTAGACGCCACTAGCAGCTTGCGGTCTGGCGCATGAATAAACAGATCGACGATTTCAGCCTCGTTTGGCAGATCGACCATCAAGCGCAGCGGTTCACCCATGCCGCGCCCGCCGGGCAGGTTGGCGGCGGACAGGGTATAAAACCGGCCGTTGCTGCCAAAGACCAGCAGCCGGTCGGTGGTTTCTGCGTGAAAGATGAAACGCGGGCCGTCACCGTCCTTAAATTTCAACTCGCGGGTCAGATCGATATGGCCGGTCATCGCGCGGATCCAGCCCATTTGCGAGCAGACAACGGTAATCGGCTCGCGGTCGATCATGGCCTCAAGCGGGACCTCTTCGGCCTCACCCGCCTCCTCCAGAAGGGTCCGCCGCGCACCGCCTTCGTAATCCTTGCCAAAGGTCTTTTTGGTTTCTTTCAGTTGCTCGGCGATTTTTGCCCATTGCAAGCCCGGATCAGCAAGCAGATCTTCGATTTCGGCGCGCTCTTTCATCAGCGCATCATACTCGTTGCGCAGTTCCATCTCTTCGAGACGGCGCAGGCTGCGCAGGCGCATGTTCAAAATCGCTTCGACCTGAACTTCCGACAGTTCACCCTCGCCCACGGGCGGAGATTGGTAGTCGCTTTCGGACGTCGCGCGCACAAAATCGCGGGACCAGTCCTCGCGCATCAGTGCGGATTTGGGATCGTCATCATAACGGATGATGTCGATCACTCGGTCGAGATTGAGGAAGGCGACGATAAAGCCTTCCAGCACCTCAAGCCGATGGTCGATCTTGGCTAGGCGGTGGCGGCTGCGGCGCAGCAGCACCTCTTGCCGGTGATCGAGGAACGCGCGCAATACTTCCTTGAGCGAGCAGACCTTCGGCGTCACCCCGTCGATCAACACGTTCATGTTCAGCGAAAACCGCACTTCCAGATCGGAATTGCGGTAAAGCATGCCCATCAGAACCTCCGGGTCCACGTTCTTTGACCGTGGCTCAAAGACCATCCGGATGTCATCGGCGCTTTCATCGCGGATATCAGCGAGAATCGGAATCTTCTTGGTCTGGATCAGATCAGCGATCTTTTCGATCAACCGCGATTTCTGCACCTGATACGGGATCTCGGTGACAACAATCTGCCACTGGCCGCGCCCAAGGTCCTCGACCTCGTATTTACAACGGAGCCGGAACGAGCCTCGGCCCGTACGATAGGCATTGGCGATATTTTCAGGCGGCTCGACGATGACGCCGCCGGTCGGAAAATCCGGCCCCGGCACATAGTTGAGCAGCGTATCGTCGCGCGCATCGGGCGTCTTGATCAGATGCAGACAGGCATCACACAGTTCGGCAATATTGTGTGGCGGTATGTTGGTCGCCATGCCCACGGCAATACCGCTTGATCCATTGGCGAGAAGATGCGGGAACTGTGCTGGGAGCACCACCGGTTCAGTGAGCGTTCCGTCATAATTGTCGCGAAAATCAACCGCGTCCTCGTTCAACCCTTCGAGAAGCGCCTCGGCAACGATGGTCATCCGCGCTTCTGTATAGCGCGAGGCGGCGGGGTTATCGCCGTCGATGTTGCCAAAGTTCCCCTGCCCGTCCACCAGCGGATAGCGCACGTTGAAATCCTGCGCGAGCCGGGCCATGGCGTCATAGATCGCGGCATCGCCGTGCGGGTGATAGTTACCCATCACGTCGCCAGAAATCTTTGCCGATTTGCGGAACCCGCCGTTGCTCGAAAGCCGCAATTCACGCATCGCATAGAGGATTCGCCGGTGAACCGGCTTTAGTCCGTCGCGCGCATCGGGCAACGCCCGGTGCATGATCGTTGATAACGCATATGTGAGGTAGCGGTCGCCAATGGCACGGCGCAGGGGCTCGGCCACTTCGCCAAGTCCATTTTCGGGCTTCATGTTGGGGTCATCAACCAGATCACTCATAGATGCTGTGATACGCGTCTGATCGAGTCGGGTAAAGCGACCCGTTTCCTTTTTCTCGCCAAGATCTGTTGTTAGCAAAATGACAATTGTTTTGGACTCTTCCCCATGCATCGAATCGGCACGTTCGCTATTGTTGGCGTGTTCGGTTGGTGTGCGGCCGGGTTCTGGTTTGTGGTTTTTCTGTTGGAGGGCGCCCGATGCGCTTGGTTCTTGCTTCTTTCGCCGTAATGGCGCTGGTGTTCTACGAATTGAGCGGGGGGTCTGAATTTCAGCCGCCCGAGCGTCCGCAGGTCGCCGAGAGTCCGTTGAAGAAAGATGTCGTGCAAACCCCGCGCCGCGTCAGCATTGTCGCGGACAAGCCGGTTCGCACGATACCCACAACGCTGAGCGACCAACCCGCAGTCGTGCCAGCAGTGGCGGACGAACCCGAGATCATCGAAACACGAGCCCCATCCCCTGAATTGCAACAAGTGCGCGCCAGCCTGAGCCAAGGCCTGACCCTCGTTACGGACGGGGCGCAAGCGGCTGATTTATCGCTGGCCTCGCTGGAGCTTGGCGCGACTGGGTTGCGCACCACCACCGGCACTGAAACAGACACAGTAGACGGCACGCCACGGCAAGCCGATCTCTTTGCGTCGCAAGAGGCCGATATACGCGAAATCACCGGCACTCGGGTCAACATGCGCGACGGCCCCGGAACGATATATCCGATCATCGCGCGGCTGAATATCGGCCAGTCGGTAGAGGTCCTGAGCGAAAGCGGCACAGGATGGCTGCGGCTCCGTACGATGCCCGGCCAACAGCTTGGCTGGATCTCGGCCTCGTTGGTCAGCAAGCCGGACCGCTGATCTCGGTATCACCGAATCAGAAACAGTTCTGTTGCAGTGCGCCGCGCCAGCGGGCATAGGCTTGGCCCAATGGTCATCCACAGGCGCAGCACATGCAGAAATCCATCCTGATCACCGGTTGCTCCTCGGGCATCGGACTCGACGCGGCGCAAACCTTGCGCGCAGCAGGGTGGAGGGTTTTTGCCGCATGCCGACAACAAGCAGACTGCGACCGTTTGATTGCCGACGGGTTTGAAAGCCCCCGCATTGACTATTGCGATGAAGACAGTATTCGCAGCGGACTTGCAGACGTTCTCAGCGCGACAGGCGGCACATTGGATGCGCTGTTCAACAACGGCGCCCATCAACTGGCCGGTCTGGTCGAGGATTTACCGACCGATGGATTGCGCGCAATTTTCGAGGCCAACCTGTTTGGCTGGCATGAACTGACCCGTGGTGTGATCCCGGTCATGCGGGCGCAGGGTCACGGCCACATCGTACAATGTTCCTCTGGACTTGGGCTTCTCGCGATCCCTTGGCGCGGAGCCTATACGGCGACGAAACATGCGTTGGAAGGTCTAAGCGATACGATGCGCGTCGAATTGCGCGGTTCTGGTATTCAGGTCGTGCTCATCGAACCCGGCCCGATCACAACGATGTTTCGGGAAAAGGGTATTCCCTACTTCGAAAAATACATGGACTGGAAGAACTCTCCACGCCGTGCCGACTATGAAGCGCGCCTGATACCCCGCATGTACAACGAGACTGGCCCAGACAGATTTGAACTGCCTGCGAGCGCCGTGACCGCCAAACTTTTGCGGGCACTGGGCAACGCCAACCCCAACCCGAGGTACTATGTGACGACAGCGACCTATATCGGTGGCTATCTGAAACGGGTGCTGTCCAGCCGGATGATTGACCGCATCGTGTCGCGGATCTAGATTTAGCGGTTCGCTTTTGCGTCTCGGGCGACTACATCACGACGCGAACGACAGTGACTTTGGGGGCAATATGGACGATCTGCTTTTTCCGATGATCCTGGTGGCGATGGCCGCAGTGGTGATCATACTTATGATCGGTATAGGTGGGTTCGCCAAAGGCGGCGCCTTTAACAAGAAACACGGAAACAAGATGATGCGCTGGCGGATCATCGCGCAGTTTGTCGCCGTTTGCCTCATCCTGCTCTTTGTCTGGCTGCGCGGAAGCGGAGGCTGACGATATGGTAGTCCTGAACAAAATCTATACCCGCACAGGCGATGGCGGCGACACTGCGCTCGGCAATGGCGAGCGTATCGCCAAGCAGGCACTGCGGGTGTCTGCTTATGGCACTTCGGACGAACTCAACAGCTTTGTTGGCGTTGCGCGGTTGCATGCTGAGGGTGAAATCGACACGGCCTTGTCACGCATTCAGAATGACCTGTTCGATCTCGGCGCGGACCTGTGCCGACCTGATATGGACAAAGATTCAGAGGCCGAATACCCGCCCCTACGCATGATCGATGCCCAGGTTGACCGGCTGGAATCCGAAATCGACGCGATGAACACGCATCTGAGTCCGCTACGCAGTTTTATACTGCCCGGCGGCAGCGCATTGGCGGCGCAGTTGCATGTGTGCCGCACGGTGTCGCGCCGCGCAGAGCGGCTGGCGGTCGAGTTGGCCGCAACAGAAGCGGTGAACGCCTCGGCGGTCAGATATCTGAACCGGCTGAGCGATTGGTTCTTTGTCGCGGCGCGATTGGCAAACAACAACGGCGAAGATGACGTTTTGTGGGTTCCCGGCGCGAACCGCTGAGCCGACAACGTTCTGCGATTTCCGGCAAAAAACAAGAAACGCGACGTTCAACCCTGATAACGTGACGATTTTACCCTGTTTCCTGCTGCCTTGCCCCGCTATCAACTGCTGGAATGCATTGAACCGAGTCGATGACCGGCTTGGTTTTATTTGAGGAGAGAACCGCAGATGAAGGTATTGGTGCCTGTCAAGCGCGTGATCGACTATAACGTGAAAGTTCGCGTGAAGGCGGACGGGAGCGGTGTCGATCTGGCCAATGTGAAGATGTCGATGAACCCGTTCGACGAGATTGCCGTCGAAGAGGCCATTCGCCTGAAAGAAGCAGGGAAGGCCGAGGAAATCATCGCTGTGTCCATCGGCGTAAAGCAGTCGCAGGAAACCCTGCGCACAGCGCTGGCAATGGGTGCAGACCGGGCGATTCTGGTTGTGGCAGCAGATGACGTACACACCGACATCGAACCTCTCGCGGTTGCCAAGATCCTCAAGGCGATTGTTGACGAAGAGCAGCCGGGCCTCGTGCTCTGTGGCAAGCAGGCGATTGACAACGACATGAACGCCACCGGCCAGATGCTGTCGGCCCTGTTGGGCTGGTCGCAAGGCACCTTTGCCTCTGAGCTGGACATTGATGGCGACAGCGCCGTTGTGACCCGCGAAGTCGATGGCGGCTTGCAGACCATCAAGGTCAAGATGCCGGCGATCGTTACGGTCGACCTGCGCTTGAACGAACCACGCTATGCGTCGCTGCCCAACATCATGAAGGCCAAGAAAAAGCCTCTGGATGAGAAAACGGCTGCGGACTACGGCGTTGATGTCAGCCCGCGTCTCGAAATCGTCGGAACCGCCGAGCCTGCAATCCGCGCTGCCGGGATCAAGGTCGCGTCGGTGGACGAGCTGGTTGCGAAACTCAAGGAAGTGGGGGCTGTATAATGGCTGTACTTTTGCTTGCCGAAGTCACCGATGGTGAACTGGCGCTGGACGCGACCGCCAAGGCGGTAACTGCTGCGACGAAACTGGGAGACGTGACTGCGCTTTGCTGTGGTGCTTCTGCCGCTGCTGCCGGTGATGCCGCCGCCAAGATCGCTGGCGTGTCCAAGGTGCTGGTCGCCGAGGATGCATCATTGGGCCACCGCCTCGCGGAATCGACGGCTGCACTGATCGTGTCGCTGGCTGGC
>NZ_JBDWLR010000071.1:0-6953 GCF_039973035.1 Sedimentitalea sp. | reverse complement strand
CCGGAACTGCGGACAAAGTTGTCGTTTTCATGAGGCGGTTCCGGTCTTCACACACATTGCCATGTTGCAGAGCATTTCAAACATGATCGACACACCCAGAAAGGCTGTGCCGCCGCTTTGATCGAACGGCGGCGAGACCTCAACCATATCTGCACCAACAATGTTGACGCCGTCCAGCATGCGGGCAACTTGCAGCGCCTGGAAGGAATTGGGTCCGCCAACTTCGGGAGTTCCGGTGCCCGGTGCAAATGCCGGATCGACAAAATCAATGTCATAGGAAACATAGGTACGCCCTGTCCCGGCAATTTCCTTCGCCTCGCTCATGACATCTTCAACACCGCGCGAATGAAACTCCTCAATCGGGATCACGCGCACGCCGACGCTTTTGGCAAATTCCCGATCTTCCATGTCATAGGCGGTACCGCGAATTCCGATCTGCACCACTCGTTTTGGATCGAGCAAGCCTTCCTCAATAGCACGGCGAAACGGTGTTCCATGGGTGTATTGCATGCCGCCGAAATAGCTTTTGTAGAGATCCGTATGACTGTCGAAATGGATCATGCCGACCGGTCCTGACCTGGCAACGGATCGCAGGATAGGCAGGGAACACAAGTGATCTCCGCCCGCCGTCAAAGGCACAATGCCAGCCTCGAGAACGCGGTCATAAAAGGCGGTCATGCGGGCGAGACTGTCATCAACACTTGCCGGGTTTGGCCCTACATCACCTAGGTCGGCGCAATTGATCAACTCGAACGGTTTGACACTAGTCACTGCATTCAGGGCGCGGATCATCGTCGAGCTGTCACGGAGTTGGCGAGGTCCGTGGCGTGGACCAGGCCTGTTGGTTGTTCCCCCATCCCACGGCGCACCGATCAGGCCAATCTGAACTTCAGTCAGCCTTGGATTGTCCAGATCAATATGCGGCAGGCGCATGAATGTTGGCACGCCGGCAAACCGCGGCAGCTCAAGACCGGACACAGGCTGAAACGAAAATTCGGTCAATCTGGCAACTCCTTAGCGCTGGAACCTGAATCAAATTGTGAGATCAGGTGAATACCTTGAGTCTAAGCTGAAACATCACGTCCACTCAAGTTATCCCTGCAAGATCGAATAGAAGGTTCACCAGGAAACAGGCTTTCCGAGATGATCGAAAAAACCGCCTGTATCCTCCGGTCGCAGTCCTTCGACCACAGTCAACAAACGCTTTGCTGCCTGTTCAGGATCCTGAACTTCAAGGCCCGTTTTCGCAAATCCCTCAGTGAGCTGCGTGCGCACTGTTCCCGGATGGAGCGCGACGCAGATCGATTCCGGTTTTTTGCGCTTGAGCTCTACAGAAGCTGTGCGTACCAATTGATTGAGTGCTGCCTTTGCTGCGCGATAGCCATACCAACCGCCAAGTTGGTTATCACTGATGGATCCCACCCGGGCCGATAAAGTGGCAAAGATGCTGCGTCTGGCCCTCGGCATTAGCGGTAGAAAATGTTTCATCAATAGCGCCGGACCAATCGCATTGAGGGCGAATGTGTCTGCCAATGCCGCAGGGTCCAATTCTCGCCAACTCTTCTCGGGCTTATGATCGCCAAGTGTCAGCGCACCTGTCGCATCAAGAACAAGTGCAATCTCGCCTGGTTGCTCTTTCAGCCAGCGGGCAGCAGCTTCGATTGTCGCTTCATCAAGCAGCTCTAAAGACGGCGATGATGTTCGAGAGAGCCGGATAACCCTGTCATACCGATCAGAGGCCTCAGCCACTGTCGCAATCGCCGACCCAATCCCGCCGGTCGCCCCTATGATAACTGCCAGACGATGCATGCCTCACCTCATTGCTTTGATGAGGCATACGTTTGTTCCGTTCAAAAAGATCGTTCCGAGGCCACGAAAACCCGAATAAATCTAGTCTTGTTCCTCGAGCCGGTCATTTGCCGGTGCCGGTTTTCTGGATAGCGCTGCAATCTCGGCCCGTAAATCTTCATTCATGTCAATCTCGACCGACTTCAGGGACGCGACAAGCTGATCCGTGTTGCGCGCACCAATGATTGGCGCCGTTACCGCCGGATGGCCCGCAGTCCAGGCAACCGCCAGAGACATCGGATGAACGCCCATCTTGTCAGCAAAAGCCGTGAACTTTTCGGCAACTTCATAGACCCAAGATTCGCCATAACGTTCGGCATAGCGTGCATCCGTTGCCAGGCGCGCACCTTCCGGTTTGACACCTGGTCGGAACTTGCCGCTCAGCAAGCCACCACCAGCCGGAGAATAAGGAATTACTGCCAGGTTCTGATCTTGAGCCAACGGTAGAATTTCGGTTTCGGCCTGACGTTTGACGAGGCTATACATTGGCTGCAGCACATCAAAGCGGCTCCAGCCTTCTCGCGCGCTGATACCCAGCGCCAAAGCGATCTGCCAGGCGGCATGGTTGCTGGCACCGATATGAAGCACCTTGCCGGATCGGACGACATCCTCCAGTCCGCGCAGGGTTTCATCCATCGGAGTCGCCGGATCGATTTTGTGGATGAAATAGACATCCAGACGATCCGTCTTCATGCGTTTGAGGCTGGCTTCGATAGATTGAGCAATATTGCGACGGCTGAGCCCAACGTCATTGGGACCCGGCCCCATCGAACCAAACACCTTGGAGGTGACCACCAGATCATCACGTTCATGCGCCATAAGGTCGCCTAGGATCTCCTCGGCGCGACCATCGCTATAGACATTGGCGCAATCGAAGAAATTGACCCCGGCGTCCCGGCAAGCTGCATAGAGCTTTGCCGACATCGCCTCATCGGCATCGCCACCAAATGACATTGTGCCGTAACAGAGTTCGGAAACATGGATACCGGTGCGCCCGAGCAAATTGGTTTTCATCTTATTGTCCTGCCTGAATTGAGATTTCAGACTGGCAGATAAGTTGTTTCATCGTCTAGGGCGTTTACGGGGTAAACTGGTCACACTGCGCGAGCAAAAGGAAAATTCGAGTATCGCGACTGTCTTGCCAGAACGGCACCTCTTAGTGACATATGGTAACGGTTGGCGCAGCCTGCACCCGGGTCAACCTTACGCACATTGAGGACGCAATCCGTCGGAGTGAACCATCCACTGTTTCAAATAGAGTTCTGAAATAGTCCATAGATAACAAACTGGGCGAACACCTTATCTCACGGTCATCAAACTGGCCTCAAGCCAGCTTTTGATGAGCGTAATAGGTCCGCGCCCAAATTTGTTTCAAAACCGCTTATCGAGAATTTCGTGCTTTGCGGTTCGCGTAGCGCCGGTCGCGCTCAGCCTTCCGGGCCGCTTCATCTTCAAGAACGCGGGAGATGAGTTTTTTCTCCTCCGCTTCACGTGCTTCCGCTTCAGCTTTTGCAGCAGCGGCAGCAGCTGCCTCACGCTCTGCATTCTCTCGTTCGATCCGGTTTTGCTCTTCGATCTTTGCTTGCTTGCGCTCAGCACGGCGCACTTCCCGCGCTTCTGCAATCGCAATACGCTCCGCCTGTTTAGCAGCACGTGCAGGGTCATTTACGTCGTTGGCAGCACGAAAGGCTTGAAGAAGGTTCGCTTTCGCATCAGCAGCAGCATTGCGACGGTCGACGTGTTCACTATTTTTCGTTTTTTTCAATTCTCTATTCCAGTTGAAGTGTCATGCTGACCAAAGTCAGGTTTTTTTTACCCGTTTCGAAACTGTGCTGGCTACCGGCTTCTTGCTGTCTTGCAATTCTTTTGCAAGACGCGCCTCGCGCAGCTTCAATGTCTTTTCGTTTCGAGCGACCGCAATAGCGTCGAGTTCTTCATCGACCCGTTCGCGATCAGATAATTGCGACGTCGTCTTGCCAAAAGCAATCTCGGCCTGTTGACGCGGCTTACTGTAGTTCGCTGTCATAGCTATCCTCGCAAGGAGCTCACCAAGCGGGCGGCTAATAAACAAGCCAGACAACTTGCCTGACCTCGCTTGGGTAAATGCATTCTACTGGAACAGTGGTCATGATGAACCCATTCACCGCACCACAGAGACTGCAACGCCAAGGCGTTCAGTATCATGATAACGATCATTTAGAGGGAGGGTTCGTTCACGACGCGGCGCCAACCGCGCGGTAACCATAGCTCAGCATGAAAATATCGATGCCGCACGGGTAAGAGATTAGCGACTAAATGTCAACGTCTGGAACAGATGTACGGCAGGTTTCGATAGACAGTGATGTCCCGACAGAAAACTGTCGAGGTTTTTCGTCAGTAAGGAAAGAAGAACGGCGTCACCAGAATAGTCACAAGGCCGACAATTACTGTGAGCGGCACCCCGAGCTTCAGGAAATCCCCAAAAGCATAATTTCCGGGCGTCACAACCAGCGTCACTACGGGTGTGGAAATCGGTGTCGAAAATGCTGCAGAGGCGGCAATCAATACGGAAATAACCATCGGATAGGGTGAGATCTGCAGGGCCTCCGCCGCGGTAATGGCAATAGGGGCGACAAGTACGGCAGACGCGGTGTTGGACAATACCAAACCAAGGGCTGCCGTCAGTACAAACAGCGCTCCCATCATGATTCTCGGATCAGATTGCCCGACGATTTCCAATAGCTGCTCCACAATCAAAGCCGAACCACCAGTGATTTCCAGTGCATTGGCGAGCGGCAACATCCCGGCAATAAGGACCAAGGTCGATAGGCTGACAGATTTGTAAGCCTCATCCGGCGACATCGTTCTGAAAAGGACCGCAGCAATGGCGGCCAATAGAACTGCAACAGTTACCGATACAATGTTCAGGGCGCTGAGCAGCACCATGCCGGCTAGAATACCAATTGCTAGGGAAAACTTGGACAATTGGGGAACGGCCTCTTCCCGCTCCTTGGGGTAGTTTAGAAGAACAAAATCATCACGTTGTCCCAGAAGATTGTCGAGTTCTTCCCAGGGACCGAGGGCCAAAATACGGTCCCCTGCTTTCAATGGCGCTTTTTCGCAGTCAATGACCGGTTTTCCATCTCGCAAAATCCCAAGCATTTCTAGTTCACGCAAATCATGAGACAATGCCTCAGGGCCCGTTTCGCCGATTACTGATGCTTCCGGATGAACCATCAGATCTGCCATACCCAGACAATCTCTCCAGTCGCCCGCCCTGACCCTGACTGCAGAACGGCGGGTGAACCCCTATCGGGACGCCAGTTGATCCAGTAACTCGCTGGGGCCGCGAACCAAGATGAGGTCATCCCTCTGCAGCTCCATACCGTCTTTGAACAAGACGGTTTCACGCTGACGGTTTTTCCCGCGACGTCGCCTTGCAACAAAGTTGGCACCTTGAGCGGTTATTTCGCGAACTTCTTCCAAGGATACAGATTCCCCAACCCAGAAATCGTTGGCATCCCCCTCTATTTGAAATGCGTTCCACAAATCGAATGCAGTCCGCGTGGGGCGCCGCTTCTGCTTTGAATCGGCTGCCGCTTTCGACCCAAGAAGACCACGCCCCCATAGCAGCATGTAGCCGATAGTGATGATCAGGATAAGCACACCAATCGGAAAGAACGAGAAGAATCCGAGAGGTTGATAGCCTTGGGCAACGAGTTCGTCGCTGATGACAAGGTTAGGCGTCGTCGCGATCAACGTCAGCATACCGCTGATGAGCGCGGCATAAGACATCGGCAAGAGCAATCGAGATTTGTCGAGACCTGTGTCCGCGGCAATCCGCAGGACAATCGGAATGAAAATGGCAACAACTGCAGTGGAACTCATCACGCTACCGAGAAAGCCGGCACTCACCATCAGCAAGATCAGAAGCCGTGTTTCATTGGTCCCGCCCTTTTTCAGGATGAGATCACCTACAAAACGGGCAACGCCGGTTCGCTCGAGCATTTCACCTACAATCAGCAGGCAAGCCACCAGAATAACGACCGAGCTCCCGAAACCGGAGAGCGCTTGACCAATTGTCAGGATATCGCCCAGGATCAACGCCAACACCACAATCAGGGCAACCAGATCATATCGGACCCGGTTGCTGGCCATGAGCACTGCCGCAACTCCAATGAGCGAAAAAACGAAGATCATGTCTTGCGTCATTGAGGCGTATTTCCGATCATTTGGGCATAGGCAAGAGTGGTTCAGAAACTTCCGAACACTGTCGCCAAACCAATCAAGGCAATGAGCGACACCATCGGTATTACCACTGCGACCATGAATACATCAAAATAGGCTGTCTTATGGCCAAGATTGCAAATACCAAGGACAGTAATCACTGCGCCATTGTGCGGCAGGGCATCCATGGCACCGGAAGCCACCGATGTGATCCTGTGCATGGCCTCGAGTGACGTTCCGGTCTCATGTGCCATTTGGACAAATGTCTTGCCAAGCGCGTCAAGTGCAATGCTCATCCCACCAGAAGCAGAGCCTGTCAGGCCTGAGAGCGTGGCAACCGATACCGCAACCGCGATCAGCGGGTCTTTGCTGCCCAGTCCGATCAAGGCTTCCGTGACACTCTGAAAGCCCGGAAGAGCTGCAACCACAGCTCCAAACCCGACAAGACTCGCCGTTGCGAAGATCGGCAACACCGATGCATCCGCACCCTTGTTCAAACTCACCTGTATGTCTGTCAGTCGGCTCCAGTTCGTCGCGACAACAAACAGGCAAGCGATCGTCAGGGCGATGATGACTGCCCAAAGGCCTCGCACGGCTTCCAACGTGGTTTCGCCAAAAAGAGGCAAGGACAGGAAATCCACCTGCAGCTGCGGCACGACAATCTGAATAAAGGCCATATTGATCGCGACGACGACTATCACCGGAGCAAACGCAAGCGCGAACGACGGAAGATCTCTGGTTGAGCTAGGCCCCTCACCGCCCCGCACATCAATTTCAGCGATATCAAACCCTTCTGCCTGAGCCCGTTCTCGCATCATGACATCCGGCTTGGCAACGCTGTCCTCGTGCTGTCCATAGCCTTCGCCGATCAAGGCAGCCTGCGCCCGGCGACGGTTCAA
>NZ_JBDWLR010000070.1:0-12697 GCF_039973035.1 Sedimentitalea sp. | reverse complement strand
GGGCGCTTTCTCGTTGCCAATTCCTGTACAGCTATCTTGCAAACAACATGGGTTCGCTCACAAACTATGGATGGCGATATCGCCGGGGCTTGCCGATTTCAACGTCTCGGGCCGAAGGCTGCGTCGATGACATTGGAAATGCGCGCATGGGCAAGCGCAGACGCATGCGATGGTCGCCAGAAGGTGCACACAACGTAGCCGTAGCGAGAGCCGCTGCCCTCGACGGGCGCTTGACCGACTCATATACTGCATTCGCTGCGTAGACCCCCAACTTTTGCCCACTCCCAAATGCTAAGTCTCATGGTTAAGTGCACAACCATGTCGCAGAAATCATTGAGCTCCGAGTCTTGGCGTTAACTGCTACGTGACACCCATTGCTCCGACGCGAGAGCGTGGAAAAGTCAGGCACTGCGATCGCAACCCCCAGCAGCCTCGCAATGGAGCGCCTCAAGCCGTGTATTTGACGCAGCGGTTGCTTGAAGACCATGCCCAGCGTCAGGCCCACCTCAATCGCCAGATCAGAGTAGTGCGGCTGTCCGCCGCGCGTGGTTCGGCGTGGAGCCGACCACAAGGAAAGTGCGTCTTCGCTGATCCAGACAGTCAGATCACCGCGCTGCCGCAGGCCTTCGTTGTATTCAGCCCAGTTGGTCACCCGATGCCTTCGCTTCGGGCTCTTGTCACGATGATCAGCGTTGAACTTGTGCGGCATTCACAACATCCTGAAGGGTACAAACCGCATCAATATCAGCTACGGGGCGATCCCTGCAACAAAGCCGTCCGAGACAGCTTCTTGCGTAACACAACCGAGCCATCTGCAGCAGCGCCATGCAAATGAAAAACTCTCTTGGCCAGGTCGACCCCAATCAGTGTAACATCATCCATGGATACCCTCCTCGTTGCTTGGTGATACGTCACCATTCTGGCACATTGCGATGCCGTTGAGCGGGGGTATCCACATGGTGTAATCGCGGGTGCGAGTCGTCTCGAGCAGACCTGAAGAGGGCTTGGTGGCCAGCGTGTTTGGCGTGGAAAGTGTGTTTCCGATCCGAAGCGCATTGCCCAGATTGTTCGAAAACGCGCACCGGAAACCAAACGCATTGTTTTTGAGACCGGCCCCTTGTCGGTTTGGTTTTACCATGCCCTCCGTGCGGAAGGTTTGCCTGCGATCTGCATTGATGCGCGGCATGCCAAAGCAGCCCTCAACATGGCTGCGAACAAAACCGATGCAAATGATGCGGATGGCTTGGCACACCTTGCTGAGGTGGGGTTCTACCGAGAAGTGCGCGTCAAAGGCTTTGACAGTATGTTGGCACGCACCCTCGTGGCGGCCCGAACCAAGCTGGTCCAAATTGCCACCGACCTCTCAAACCAGATCCGGGGCCTCATGAAAACGTTTGGCTTGGTTGTTCCTTCGGGCAAAGGACGGACCTTCGAGAAGAATGTCCGCAATCTACTGACCGATCAGGGTGATCTCGCTCGCATCCTGTTACCGATACTGGACGCATGGCACAGCATCCGCACGCGCGCAGCGGAACTGACAAAAATGCTTCTCGCCGGTGCACGCCAAAGCCCAGCCTGTCAGCTCTTGATGACCATCCCTGGGGTAGGCGCAATTACCGCGACCTCTTTCGCCACCGCAATTGAAGACCCTGAAAACTTCAAGAACTCCCGCGCAGTTGGCGCCTGGCTTGGCCTGACGACCCGACGTTATCAGTCAGGGGAGGTGGACTATGGCGGGCGCATCTCCCGCCGAGGAGATGCCCACGTGCGGGGGCTTCTCTACGAGGCGGCCCTGGTCATCTTGACCCGCAGTTCGGCGGACAGCGACCTGCGCAACTGGGGACTCAGGCTCAGGGAACGCCTCGGCTTCAAACGCGCGGCCGTTGCTGTGGCCCGCAAACTCGCAGTCACAATGCATGCGATGCTCAGGACTGGCACAGTGTTTGACCGCACCATCGACGCACAAGTCGCGCCGTAATTTATCAATAGTGCTTGCAACTCTGAGCGCAGCGAGACGTCCCTGCCTGGACGTGGGTCAGGTCATTCCGATTGATGGCATGCACAGCTGGATCAGCACAGTGCGGTATCCACCTTGGAAAACCTTCCCGCGAAAACCCATCATGCGGCGACTGAGTGTCGACCGCGAAGACGACCATGCACCGGGCATACGAATACCCAAGGCGTGTCACCAGAGGTTGCCAAGCTCAAAAAGGCTGATGCGACACTGGAACCGTCGATGTTCCGGACAGTAAGGCTTTGCAGAAAAGGCTTGCAAAACCGATCGCGATTAGACGACACCATTAACGCCGCGGAGATACATGCATCTTTCGAAAAGGGTCGGATTGTTTCACAAGCTGATGCTTGCGCGTTATTCCATCATCAAAGATCGTTTCCACCGAAATTTGAACATCCATCACTGTTCACCGTCAAAAGACTCAGAATAGCACAAACAACCGACCCCCGGGTTTTGACCACTTCCCGCCCCGATCGGCGAGAAGATGCTCGACATCTGCTGTGCCGAGCGCGAAGTGATGGTAGACCCAGACGGCATATGCGACGATCTCACAAGGAAAACGGTAGCCTTTCAGGCGCGGCATGGAGGATGGCATTTCATACCCAACGCCTAACTAGGCACCGCTCCGCAATCAGGTTGGCAATCCCCGGGGGCATTCACGCCATCACTTAGGGCCAAAATTGAAACGCACAGCTGTGGCTGATCAAGGTGCCTAACAGGCGTTCAACAAAGCAGGGTGGACCCTATGGATAAAGAAGAACAGACGATCGTTGAGCGAGAGTTCGAGGAAATGACGTCTACGGCCACTGACTATTTGCTTCTTGCTTTCGAATGGCTGCGCGAGAACCTACTGACATTTGAGTCGGTGTACCAACTGGCCGTTCTGGCGGTAACGTTGTTTCTGGCGTTGCTGCTGCGCCGCCGGTTCAAGCTCGTCCTGGAAAACCTGAGCAAGCAGAGAACGCTTGGATCTGCTGTACAGCGCCTCATTCGCACTCTCGCCGCGATTTCGATGCCTGTTGTGTGGGTTATTCTCCTCAGCCTTTCGAAGGCTGTATTCGAGGGGCTGGGCCTGCCGATCCAGCTTTTGAGGCTGGTGATCAGTCTCTTGCTGGCGTTTATCGTAATTCGGACGGTATCGATCTTCATCCCGTCAGCATATTGGAGTCAGGTATTCTCCTGGATCGCGTGGATTGCCGCTGCATTGAATGCAGTGGGACTCTTGGATGTCGCGATCGAATGGCTGCAACGGACCGGGCTGAATGTCGGACCGGTCAGCATCACGGGCTGGGCCGTTGTCAAGGGACTGATGTTGACCTTCGTGCTGCTCTGGGGTGCCAATGCGCTCACGGCCATGATCGAACGCAGGCTTCAGACTGTGGACAAGATGAGCTCTGCCTTGAGACTTCTGGTCGTAAGACTTCTCCGTATGGTTCTGCTTGTCCTTGCTGTTGTCGTAGCACTTTCAGCAATCGGGGTGGATCTGACAGCATTCGCAATTTTCTCTGGTGCTCTTGGTATCGGTGTTGGGCTGGGATTGCGAAGCACATTCGAGAATCTTCTCGCCAGCTACACACTGTTAGCAGACCAATCCGTCAAACCTGGCGACGTGATAGAAATCGAAACCAAATTCGGACCTACCTACGGGGAGGTGCGAAAGATGACGACGCGATATGTTTCTGTACGTACCCGCGACGGCACGGAGACCCTGATCCCGAATGAGGTCTTGATCGCGAACCCTCTGACCAATTGGTCCCACTCCGACAAACCCACTCGAAGACGCATTCCCGTAGGGGTCTCTTATGGGTCAGACATCGAATTGGCACGCAAGTTGTGTCTTGAGGCAGCCGACGAGTCCCCACGTGTTCTCAGCGACCCAAGGGCGAACTGTCTGATGCGCGCGTTCGGTGACAGTTCCATAGATCTGGAATTGCGTTTCTGGATCAATGATCCGGAAAACGGCGTCGCCAACGTTGCCAGCGAAGTGATGCTGAACATCTGGAAAAAGTTTCAGGAGAATGACATCGAGGTTCCCTATCCTCAACAAGACCTGTACATGCGCAACACCGTTCGGATCGCCAGCGAGGAAAACCCATCAGGGTAGTGTCGCAAAGTTTCCGCCCAAGCGAAGGTAGCTCAACTAGCGGACACACCTATCCTGCGAGCGCTGCGAACTGCCAGAACTCTCTGACTGTTTAAACTGACCTTTCCGGATCATATGCGCGACTTCGATCCCGGCAAGAGTAGTAGACGCTGAGTTCAGCGATTTGAAGTGAGCAGCCCCACATGACTGATCCATGTTAAAAAGTTAGTGCATTATTGGCCGTTGGTCCATCGGGATGATGGCCTCTGGCGCTGGTGGGCGGTTATTGGACCAAAGCTAAAGGCCCGCGCCTTCGAAAATCAGAAAACAGAAGCCAAGATTGGCGTCCGGGTTCTCAACCGGATGACCGGACTTGGCCGCCCAAGTGTTGAACGCACCGCCTAAAATCCGTTTCGGGTAGGGCGCGTTCTGAGTTGACGTTGATCTATGCAACACGGTCGTCATAGACCATTTGCTATGAGGTCGAACACGAGCCTGATCCCTGGGTTGGTTCTCAGTTCCCGGTGAGCGACCAGCCAAGTTTCGATCTCGATCTGCTCGAAATCGAGGAACGGGTTCTCCAGCTCCGGATAGGCTTCGCCGATATCAACCGGCAGAATTCCGATCCCCAGTCCTTGCCGGATGAGCGCAACGGAAAGTGTCACGCTTGATGTGAGGAAGTTGAAGTTCGCCGTTGTGAGCTCGATCCCGCGCGATGCCATGAGTGGTAGCCGTTGTTCGGGCGCATCGAACCCGACGAAGTGCATCTTCGCGAGATCAGCCGCATTCGACGGACGGCCGACTTCGTCCAGATACTGCTTCGATGCGTAGAGCTGGCCCGCCGTGTCGCGCAGCCGTTTGGCGAACAGGTTTTCGTCCTGCGGGCGCTTGTGCCGGATCGCGATGTCAGCTTCGCGCCGCCGCAGATCGCTGGTTTCATTCGAAGCGATGATCTCGATCTGAAGGTCGGGTGCCCTGGTCCGCAGGTCCTTGAGCACCCGCGGCAGGAAGTAGGTCGCCATCCCGTTGGTGGCAGCAATCACCACCTTGCCCGTGACGGCTTCAGACTGTCCGGTCGCCGTCAGAGAAATGCGGTTCGCGGCATCTCCCATGCCGCGAAAGTGCTCCAGCAACTCCGTTCCGGCCTGCGTCAGAAGCAGTGCGCGTGACGTCCGCTCGAACAGGGTCACACCGAGTGCTTCTTCAAGACCCGCAACTTGGCGACTGAGGGTCGGTTGCGTCAAGCCAAGAGCGCGGGCGGCAGCCGACAGCGACCCTTCTTCAGCGGTCACGAGAAACGCGCGCGCTTGGTTCCAATCGAACGCTGATCGTTGCCACTCCATGATCCGCGTATACCAGACCCAAAATAATGCGCAATTTCGTATTGAACGCAGCTAGTCCAGAACGGTATCGACAACGATCTTGGCCGAACGGAACCTTGCGATGCGTATATCCAAACGAAGATGGACAGCTTCTTCCACACCCATCGCATTGCAAAGCATCCCTATCGCGAGCGGTGGCTTCGGGTCTTGGGAGATCGCTCTGCGTCGTCGTATGCACACCGCAGGAGACCTCGCCGGTCTGTACGATCATACGTCCAAGAACTGGGCACGTACCTCGCGTCGCTTCCGGCTCGAAACGGCGTACCGCGATCCGCTGTTCGCAAGCGGTGTGGCGGAAGCGCTCACCAGGCCGGACGCTCGGGTCCTCGATTGTGGAATAGGAAGCGGTAGCCTCTCATTGGCGCTCGCAAGCATCACGACGGAAGCGCCTGACTACCACGGCATCGATACGTCCGGCGCGATGCTTTCCGCGGCAGACGCCGAGCTGCGCCGCGCAGGAACTGTAGCCCAGCTTCGACAGTCAGACGTCCGTGCGATCCCGTATCCCGATTGCAGGTTCGACGTCGTGATGGCGGCGCACCTCCTCGAACACCTTCCCGAGCCTGAGGTCGCGCTCAGTGAGATGGTTCGCGTGCTCAAACCTGGCGGCATCTTGTTTGCCTGCATGACACGACGGTCCGTATTCGGGACATTCGTGCAGCTCCGCTGGCGCACCTGGATGGTAAGCGAACGCCAGGGCATCGCCTGGCTGCGAGAAAGTGGCCTGAAGGACATCGGGGTTCAGCCGATCCAACTGGGGTTCGGGGCAGGCCGGGCCAGCACGGCTTTCTGGGCGTTAAAGCCCGTTGGGACTGTCGGCGCGTCGCGGAATGAAGATGTCACGCCCCTTGGGGGACCCTTGCGATGAAGCTTCTGCGCCGATCCGAATGGGCTCTGCTCGCGTTCATACTGGTCTACTCGTCCGTACCCACCGTCGGTGGACTGATCCGCGTGCTCGAACTGGCTGGTGGTCCGACCATCGCGCCCCCCAACCCACGCGCCCTGGCCGATCCACTTCCGATCACCGTGCACATCCTGACCAGCTTCGTGTTCTGCCTCGCCGGGGCGCTTCAATTCCTGCCGAGCATCAAACGCCAGCACCCGGCAGTCCATCGCATCAACGGGCGCGTCGTCGCCATCGCTGGATGCATGTCAGCCGCAACAGGCCTGTGGATGACCCATGACTACACTTTCCCGGCGGGTCTTCAGGGGAGCCTTCTCTACTGGGTCAGAATTGTGCTGGGATCTTCGATGATGGTTCTAATCGTGTGGGCGGTGATTGCGATCCGATCTCGCGACAGGTTCCGACACACCGCTTCGATTCTGCGCGCATACGCGATCGGTCAGGGTGCGTCGACGCAGACGGTGATGGGGATCGCCTGGATCGTCTTCGCCGGGTCGGAGGCGACCGGGCCGGTGCGCGACGCCATCATGGTGTCTGCGTGGATCCTCAACCTAGCGGTCGCGGAGATTCTGATCAGGCGTTTGCCGAAGCCCGGGACGCGGCGGACTGGATCGGCAAGGCAGCGATCTGTTATTGATCGTGCGAAGGGAACGGTTTGATATGAACGCCTCTCAGCGAGATCAACGCGTGTTCCTCACGGTGCTCTGGATCTTTAACGTACTGAACTTCTTCGCCAGAGACATTCACGAACTGGGCCCACCAGGCATGCCGGAACAGATGATGTCGGGCGTGATTGGCGGAATCAAAATAACCGAAGCCTTGATGCTTCTGGGCGGTGCAATGATCGAGATTCCCATCCTCATGGCTGTTCTTGCCCTGGCGCTTCCTCGACGCATCAACCGGTGGACCAACGCCTGTGCCTGCCTCCTCACGGCAGCCATGATTATCGCGGCCAACCTCAATCCGGACCTCGACAACCTGATCTTCATGATCATCCAGCTGATTGCGCTGGTCATCATTACCTGCGTCGCATGGTGCTGGTCGGAAGATCAGTTGCCTGACGTTTCAGCTCGATTTCGATAGCTATGCCGATCGCAGGCCAACACGTTGAAAATGCAGAAAAGACAGAATGAGCAAATCACAAAATTTTTGGGATCAATCCGCTAGCAACTATGACAACACAGAAGAGAAATTTGAGTCCATTCATAGTCGCAGCCGCGGAAACACAAAAAGATACCTGAAGGATACCGACATTGTGTTGGACTACGGTTGTGGAACAGCCACGACGGCCTGCGAGATTTCCGGCTTGGTCCAGAGCGTGCGCGCGATTGATATTTCAACCGGGATGATCGAAATTGCAAAGGGAAAGGCCGCAGCAGGCGGCGTCGTCAACGTTGATTTCGAACAAGCTGACATCTTCGATGAAGAGTTCGAGAGTGGTTCATTCGATGTGGTGTTAGCATTCAACATGCTGCACACAGTGCCTGAACCGGAAAGTGTTGTGCAAAGAACGATTGAGCTTCTGAAGCCTGGCGGGTGTTTACTTCTGCGACACCTTGCTTGGGCGGCAAAAAGTCAGCCTTGGTTTCGCTGCAAATTCTGCTGGTCAGAGCGTTGTTAAAGTTAGGGGTTATCCCAATCCCCATTCGACAACTCAAGAGTGCAGACTTGGACGATCTGATGGAAGATGAGAGGTTCCAGGTCATTGAGACTGAGGCAATTTTCAAGGGTGCATCTAGCAATTTTACGGTTGTAAAGAAGGTATCCTATTCAGCGTCCTGAAGACCGGGTCTGGAACGCAAACGAAGAAATGGATGTCCTCCGCCATGTTGTGGCGGTGGGCTTTTCTTTTTGGAGATGCATGCGATGTAATCTAGCACGTCCGACCGAGTTGAAGCAGATGCGCAATTGTCGGAGGTCATGAAAAACGCCTTTGTCGCTCGTTAGCGAAATCCAGTCGTTCAAGTATGAACTGAGGATGTCCGCTTCGTCCGCGAGTTGCCTGACCGAACGGAGTGCCGCGAAAGCACCGTCTCGGTTCCAGCCCGAAAGACGCACATGAGCGACCGGAATGACGACACGCGCTGCGTTGCAACAACAAAGTGCTGCATCAGCGAACGGCGTCTCAAATCTCGATGACAATACCGGGTCAGTTCTCAGTGGCATTTAACATGGTAAGCAGGCCCATGTTCCAAAAGTCTGCGACCGAACCGCGAAAGCGACCGCTTTCTCCGCTGCAACCGAAATCCCCCGGCTCGAAAACCGGGGGTCCTATGTGCGCAGTTACAGGAAAGGTCGGCAATTGACCTTACGTACTCATACTCACATACCCTGTGAAACAGCGAAGCCTGTAAAGCCGCCCATGCCGAGGTCGGCCAGATTGGTCAACGCACCAGAGGCCAAATCGACCGCGTACAATCCGGCCGTAGCCTCACCATCGATCTGAAGGACAGCATATGCCATGTCGGTCCCTTCGGCGGGCGACACGATGTCAAAACCGCCCGCATCGATGACGTCGACAGCTTCACCATCGACGGTCAGCAGGCCGACTGTTACAAGCTCGCCGGCGTTATTGGCCAACGTAACAAGCGCGTTTGCGCGGGCGTCCAGCGCATATTGCGCCGTCGATTCAGCCGTCGCGCCTGCGATTGCATTTGTGTAGGCGTTCGCAAAGATCAGCGGGTCTGCACCGGTGGAATTGTCGCCGTCCATGTAAAACGCATCGGTAAAGCGGCGCACGGAATTTGCACGCTCGTCATTGTCACCGAAGCCGTCTGGGAAATAGACAAGATTGGCACCATCCGCTCCTACGGCCCGCACAGCATCTATCTGATTGTTAAAGTCGAATGCGACAGCTCCGTCTCCAATCGCGGCGTCGTCCATGAACGTCGCGCCAAGATCGGTCAAGGCACCCGTCATAGCGTTCACTTCATAGACCATTCCGTCAGCAAACCCGATCAGCTGGCCTGTAACAGGACGATATGCAATTGCGCGCAACGGCATTTCAAGCGCAAAGGTCTGCACCTCACCCGGTGATGCAATACTGGCCATAGTGACGAGTGTGGCACCGTCTTCCGCGAGCGCATAGCCCATTGTTCCTGCGTGACCGTCTGCAAAAGTGGGTGCGGCGAGCGCACCTGTCACGGCGGCGGTCAGGGCAAAGGCTGAAATCTGAGTATTCATCGGTATCTCCTAGTAGTGCGCTGCCAGACGTTGTGTCTGCCAGTTCACAGGAGGCACGAAGAGGAGCGGGAGAAAGTTTCACGGACTAGGTAAAATTTTCTGAAACGGTGAACACATTGGTCAAGCTCGTGTTTTCCAGATACGAAGTGAGTAACGAATGCACGCCTATAGCCTGCGCCCTTGTTGGATTGCTATGACACAGGACCAGAGACATGAAATAGAAAGGTTGATTGCTCAAATTGCTCTGGGCAATCAAGACGCGTTTTCTCGTCTTTATGATGCAACCAGCGGGAAAATTTTGGCCGTTTGCATGCGTGTCTTGTCCGAACGCGCAGCGGCAGAGGATGCAATGCAAGAGGTATATGTCAAAGTCTGGAAGAATGCTGACCGGTATCAGGTCACGGGCCATTCGCCGATGACATGGCTAATTACGATTGCGCGCAACACGTCGATTGATCGTCTGCGTTCGAGAAGATCCGAAGACGACATTGCAGTCAACGGTGAGCGCATCGCGGCACCCGGACCATCGCCGGAACAATCTGCAATCGCAGCGTCGGATTCCAGGCGGATTGTAGGTTGCATGGACGAACTAGAAGCAGACAAACGCTCCGCAATTTCGGGCGCGTATCTTGATGGAAAGAGTTACAAAGACCTGTCTGACCAGTTTGACGTTCCTCTCAACACCATGCGGACGTGGCTGCGTCGCGGTATTGCCGCCCTTCGGGAGTGTATGTCGCGATGACCTCAGAACTATCATCAGAAGAGCGTGAACTATTGGCCGCCGAATATGCCCTGGGGCTGCTTACAGGTGCTGATCTGACTCAGGCACGGCAAATGGAAACTACTGACTCAGAGTTTGTACGGTTGGTGACCGATTGGGAGATCAGGCTCGCGGCTCTGACCAACGATCTGACTAATGAGACACCCAGCCCCTCTGTCAAGAAGGCATTGCTCGCCGAGGTTTTCCCGCAGAGAATGCGGCAGCCATTTTTCAAGCGGTTGTGGGCCTGGCAAGCGGGTGTCGCTTTTGGTTTATTAATGTTGGCTGCTGTCATTGCGTTCGACTTTAGAACACCCGATCAAACCACGGGACCGCTCTATGCAGCTGAGATCACAGCCGACGCAGGGGATTTCAGGGTCGTCGCTGTGGTCGATAAATCCACTGACGAAATGTTTCTGACGCGCACTTTGGGGTCTGCCCCCGAGGGTCGTATTCTACAAGTCTGGGCGCATGGCGAAGGTGAACCTACAATCTCCGTGGGTCTATGGCCGGAAGGTGATACGATCCGACTGCCCATGCCCGAAGCGATTGCCGCCGTCGAAGGTATTCTGACAATCGGAGTCAGCGAAGAGCCCCCCGGCGGGTCCACGACTGGCTTGCCGTCTGGGCGCATATTCGGAACCGTCAATATACCGGATGTCTTCGGCCAGCTCTAGCTGCTGTTTTACAGTTATTGATCAGTCAACACACTTCAGCGACAGATTGATTGCAGACTAAAACGACCCAGACCGTGTAGAAACTCGGCGAGGTTTGAAAATGCGTCGGGGTTTCGACGGATCGGAGATTCTTTCTGGAAATCCTGATCCATGGCGCGATTGCGGTTCTGACGGCTTGTGCGGGGCTCTGAAGTCGGCTTTCAGGCTGACATGCGGCGCGACAAACTGGATGAGATATACTGATACGTGCTGGATCGCCGGTCAATTACGGGTCCGTAGCCGCAATTAACGCTGCTCATGACCACCGCGTGTCTTGCGGCGAGGCGACGACCACTTCCTGGCCACATCATCTGACACCCATACGGTCAAATCACCACGCAGCCGAAGGCTTTCGTTCTACTCTGATGCGTTTGCCACCCGATACCGTGCCTTTTCAAACTTGTCCCGACGGGTATCATTGAATTTATGGGGCATCGATCGTCGCTCGCCTCATAGAAAACACTGGGAATACTTCGAGCGGCCGATCCCTGCAACACGGTCAGGCAACTGCAGGAATCCGGCGCGAAACATAATCATCAAAAACCGCCCGAGTGGCGCAGGCGCCCGGTGTACGGGTGCCTGTGGTTGTCAGTTCCTGTAACGTTACTGCCCCGCGTGGCTGGACGTGTTCATGTTCTTCACCTGTGCCAGCAACTCAGTTCATCATTAGTGGACCCAATGAAGGCAGACCCCTGACGGCCAGTGAACGACTGACCGGCTGACGCCGGTAGCATCATTTTGCGGAATGTAATTCCATTGAGAACTGACCCGGTATTTTCACCGAGTATTGTTCTGCCAACTACACATTATCCGCAGAGAGGTTCCATTTTGCCCCGCTCAACTTTTTGGGGAGACGCAACTCCTGTCAGATGTCCATACGATTGATCTTGGTCCCATCCACGGTCAAATCCAAACGCGCTCCTTTTTCGTCAAATACAAAAACGACAATACTGGAGTTTGAAGCAGTTATATTGGTCTGTGCGGATGAGCTTTCGTCCATGACCGTGATTTCACTTTGGGCGGTTACCTCGTAGTCATCTTTGGCGGTGAAGTCTTCGAGCGCAGCCTGCGTCATAAACATGGCAACATAGCCATGAGTCTCAAAGCCCATCTGCGCACCAAAAGACAAGCTTGTTGTGCGATAGTAGGCGATACTTTTGCCATCCTCTCGCAAGACACCCTTCCCGCGTTTGCCACCGATGCCTGCCAGTCCGGTTTCCGTTACCTTCGGAAAGATCAACATGGCCAGAGCCGTACTTGAGAGGGTCTTTGCCTCTGTATTGCTGTCCAATAGCGCTTGTAAAACTTTATCTGATGCCATGTCGATTTCGGCGCGTTCCGCGAGGTTTTCAGCCGCGACGCCTTGCGCGCCTGCATACAATGCGAAACTGGCTACGATACCGAACTTTAGAAATTTGCGACGGTTTTGGTGTAGCATGATATGATCCAATCCATTGATGATAGCTGTGACTGGCAGGCAAACATCGCCTAAGAAATCAATTCTATGCCCTGCCGACCCTAGGGTCAGGACTCATAGCCAATAGATGACGGTTGCCGCTAGCGCGATTGCGGAGAGGAAGACCTTCGGGCACCTGTCGTATCGGGTCGCGACCCGTCTCCAATCTTTCAACCTGCCGAACATGATCTCGATGCGA